>JBCCYM010000011.1:0-31470 GCA_039190005.1 Pseudomonadota bacterium | reverse complement strand
CAAAACCTAAATTTCTTGTTTTATCCTATTAAGGCTATTTAGTTTTGTCAATATTTGTAAACTCACTTAAAAAATGAGCTTTGTATTTTCAAGTAGTCTCAGCCTGATTGACACATATCAAACCATATAGACCTGAGACTTTAATAATCGCATCAAATTTATTAGGCATGTTTTGAAAAGTAATGCCGGGATAATTGCGTTTCCACAGGCATAACAGAGCCAGACCGGCACTGTCGATAGCGGATAATTGGGATAAATCAAGCACAGGCTTGGCTTGTGCTTTCAAAATTTGGTCTGCCTGGCGGATTAAGGCATTGACATTATCAAAACCCATCCGACCACTAAGACGTACCGTGTTGTTATCATGCACAATGTCACAAGCAGACATGGTAAAAAACTCCAGGCAGCTTATTAACTTCTTGCGGCCGCTTTTTCAAGCCATTCTATGGTTTTAGTAATGGAATTACCTTGTTGGAAATACGCCTGTACCTGTGAGTGGTAACTCTGACTGGTGCTGACACCAGCAACGGTGAGGTCAGTTAACTTCCATTCATTGTTAATTTTTGCAAGTCGATAGTCAACCGCAACAGGTGGTCTGCCTTTTTCTTGTGTAATCATACTACTCACTGTCGCTCTATTCTTATTTGCACCGGTGATGCTCGAACGACCATATTGTATTTTAATTTGATTGGGATCTGCGGTAGCAACCGCGGAAGAATAGGCGTTAACCATCACTTTGATAATTGCTTTGGTAAAACGTTGTCTCTCTTGTTGTGACATATGCCGCCACTGTGGACCCGCTATAAATGAAGAAACACTGTCTAAATCAATATAAGGTTCAATAAATTTGCTGACAATACCATAAACAACGGCATTACGCTGTGAAGTACTCCCTTTTTTCAACTCTGACTGACACGCTTTTAACGCTGGCAGTAATTGTTTATTGGTAATGTCCTGTAGCAGGATCTGTGGATTAGCGTTACTGAAAGTATTTTGCGGAATAGACGCTTGTTCATAACAAGGTTTGCCGGTTGTCGCCGCGTAACTGGCGGTAACACATAAGCTTAAAATTAACGTGCTCGCTAATATTAATAATTTTTTGTACTGATTTTCGCAGGATGTCATAATGCCCCTCTTCATGTTAAGTTAATGCTTGCTGATTGATAAACTTTGATTGGTTTGGCTTGTCGAAGTAGAACTATCATTTTTGCTACCGCCTTTCAAACTAAATATCAATTGTCCAATCAAATTCTCTAAAACCAGTGCTGGACTGGTATTGTAAATCACACTACCGTTTTTTAAATTCTTCAATGAACCGCCTGGTAGTATAGCAATATAATTCGATCCAAGCAAGCCTTCAGTATAAATATTTGCCGAAGAATCTTGGGGTATCTCATTGAATTTATTATCAATTTCCATAGTTACCATGGCTTGAAACGTCTTGGGATTCAAGTCGATATGTGTCACACTGCCAATTTTAACACCCGACATCGATACCGGTGCCCGCACTTTAAGACTGCCCACATTGGTAAAGCTTGCTTCTACTTTGTAAAATCCGGAACCACTCTTGAGCGCTAAACCACTCACTTTAAAAGCCATAAATGCCAAACAAATAAAAGCGACAATGACAAATATTCCAACAATAAACTCTATAAATGTTTGGCGCATCACCAACCTCCTAACATCATCGTTGTAAGTACGAAATCTAAACCAAGAATAGCTAAAGAAGAATACACCACTGTACGTGTTGTTGCTTTACCTATGCCTTCCGATGTCGGCACACAATTGTAGCCCTGATAAACCGCGATCCAAGAAACCGCGAAACCAAAAACAATGGCCTTGATAATACCACCGATCACATCGACACGAAAATCAACATAAGCCTGCATATTTGACCAGAATGTTCCCGCATCAGAACCCAGCCAACGCACGACAACAAAATAACCACCAAAAATCGCCACCACATTAAAAATCATGGTTAATAAGGGTAGAGAGATTAAACCGGCAAAAAAACGCGGCGCGACAACGCGACCGAGTGGATCACAAGCCATCATTTCCATACTCGATAATTGCTCGGTAGCTTTCATTAAACCAATTTCCGCGGTTAACGCTGATCCAGCACGACCGGCAAACAGCAACGCCGATACCACCGGCCCAAGTTCACGGACCACACTCAGGGCAATTAATTGCCCCAAAGCTTGCGTGGCGCCAAAGTCTTTTAAAGTGTTATATCCCTGCAAACCGACAACCATGCCGATAAATAAAGCGGAAACAACAATAATGACTAACGATAACCATCCTTCAGCATAAATTTGGCTACAGAGTAGATGAAAGCTCTCAAGGGAACGTGGACGACGAAAAATAGAACGGGATAAAATCCAAGCCGAACGACCAACGCCCTGACAATAATTAATCCCCCAACGACCGATACTGGTGACAACATTCATGACAGTATCTCCTGCGCCATCGGTTTACAAGGATAATGAAAAGGCACTGGACCATCAGGTAAGCCTTGCATAAACTGTTTAACTTGCGGGGTCTGATCCGCTTCAAGTTCGGCAACAGCGCCCTGACCTATCACTTTACCACCGGCAAGAAGATAGATCTGATCGGCAATACTCGCTGTTTCCGGCACATCATGCGAGACAATAATGCTGGTGAGACCAAAGGCATCGTTTAATGTTTTAATTAGTTTCACCAATACCCCCATTGAGATGGGATCTTGTCCGGTAAATGGTTCATCATACATAATCACTTTCGGATCAAGGGCAATCGCGCGCGCCAAGGCAACACGTCTTGCCATACCACCGGATAATTCCGACGGCATCAGATCAGCGGCGCCGCGCAAACCGACAGCTTCCAATTTCATTAAGACGAGATTACGCACAATACGGGCATTGAGTTTGGTTTGTTGGCGAATGGGGAAAGCGACATTGTCGAAAACCGATAAATCGGTAAACAAGGCGCCACTCTGAAATAACATGCCCATTTTTTTACGTACGGTGTAAAGTTTACCGCGAGAGAGTTGATGGATATTATCGCCATCAAAATCAACCGTTCCTTCTTGTGGTGTTAGCTGAGCGGCAATCAGTTTAAGCAAGGTTGTTTTGCCTGTACCACTCGGTCCCATGATCGCGGTGATTTTACCTTGCGGTATGGTCATATCGATACCGTCAAAGATACGACGTCGGCCATAGCCATAAACAAGATTATTGATTTTTATAATTGTGCTAGACATTTAAGCCGAATGATAGCTTAGAACAAAAGGCAACACCAGTAAAAATTAGCAATTAAACCTTAAAACCGCGGTGCTGTCTGAGCCCAGGATCCCTGAGCCTGCTTGCCCTGAGCCTGTCGAAGGGGCGAAGGGCGGTCCCTGAGCTTATCGAAGGGTGGTCCCTGAGTTCATCGAAGGGCATAGTAAGTTTTTCGAAACCAGGCTTGGGCTTCGACAAGCTCAGCCATCTATGCCTTAAAGTCATTCAAAGGGTGGTCCCTGAGCCTGCTTGCCCTGAGCCTGTCGAAGGGTCGAAGGGTGGTCCCTGAGCTTGTCGAAGGGTGGTCCCTGCAATTTTAAGGTTAAATATCAACAGTAATCAGTTAAAACTCATAAGGTAAGGTAAGAAACCACCAAAATTAAAGTTGCTATCATTTACTGCTGACTGGCAATTATCAATGAAACCATTGGCGCCAATAATACATCGGTAAACTTGTTCTCCAGTAACGTTGACATTATCAGTAATGTAGACATACCTTGCGTTGGAAGCCGTAGTATTAAATGCTATACCCGTGGTGTTCATCAAAGGAAGGTTAGAACCGGCACTGACACAACCTGTTAATACCCCGGAATCGTTTACTAAACAACGTAACAATACAGGCTGACCCTCTTCAGAATTGAATAAAGATCCAATATAGGCATATGTTGTACCACTTACTGATGTATTAAACGCGATACCCGTTGGGAAAAAAATATCGTTTAGCTCTGATTCACAAGAATTTAACAGACCATCACTACTGACCTGACAACGATACACTTCCCCCGGTACATTAATCCCTGTGCCAGCAGTAACATAAGCATAGGTCGTACCATTCGATGCGGTGTTAAAAGCCATTACTACCGGAGATATAATGTTAGCATCTTGAGCCGTTGCTTGACAAGAACTGAGTAATCCATTGACGCTATTAATACTGCAACGATAAATTTGCTCTCCCTGCTCTCCGCCTGCGGAAGGCACATAAGCATAGGTTATGCCAGAAGGTGCTGTGTTGAATGCTATATAGGCTGGTCCCAATTGGCTAACAGGAAAATTAATATCTGTGGTTAAGACACATGAGGATAGCCCACCTTGGCTATCAGCTAAACAACGATAAACATTTTCACCTGAAGTGGCAGTACTATAGTTGGCAATATACGCATAAGTATTACCATTGCTGAGCGTATGAAAAGAAATACCCACAGGAAGGTCCAAGCCAATATCTGAACTTAAACTGGGTCCGATGACAACATTACAACTATCAAACAAACCATTAGCATCAACTGTACATCGATATATACTTCCTTGATTTTCTTCTCCATTATCGGCGGCAATATAACTGTACGCTGCCTGTCTTGGAATAATATTGAAGTCAAGGTTTTCAGGATTAATCGTGACATTTGCTGAAGAAGTAATGCTTATACTATGTTTGCCTGGCGGTGATTGCAGAAAATCTGTTGATACTGTCATTTGGCAGCTTTGACCACTGGCTATGGTACAGCTGCTAGGGCTAATATTGATGCCATTACTGCTGGCATGAAAAGTAACTAATCCTTGAGCATCGCCAGTTAAATGAATTGTTAATATGGCTTGATTACCAGATTGTATCGTCGTTGTCGGGCTTAAAGAGACAGTCGCGATCGGCAGAGATAAGCGACCACTACAAGCTGTTAAACTAAGACCAGTTAAAACGCACAATAATAATTTTATTAACGCTATTTTTCCTTTATCCATTTGTCAGTATACCTCGCATAAGTTTTGTTATTACAAGATTATTAAACACATCTTAATTTTTAAGCGTAAGATTAGAACAGAAAAAATATAAACTGTCAACTAGGGAAATTTATAAATTCTCCACAGCTATTAGAGATATTTTATGTCTCTGACATATTTGAATTATATAGCACAGTTTTTATTATTATCCCTAGTTTGATGGATTCCATACCTCAGTTTTCTGCTCACCATTTACATTAGTTGTAAGTGTTCCTGTCTGGGTTTGACTGAAATCAATAGTAGTTGGAGCGTTTAATAGGCTATTCCAAACCTTGATTGTTGCTGGCACTATAGGAATATCATCTGGATTAACATAGCAAAGTGCTTGATTATGTCTAATAAGCTTAGGTCGAAATGCCTTTCCTTGCACAGTAATTTGCACAACAATAGGTTTGAATGATTGATTACAAGCAACGTAGCAAGTTGTAAAATCTTCTCCAGGCGCACTAAATCCAGGACTTGGTGGTGCCGAACCACAAAACTGCGCTACACTTGTAAAACCATTGCAGTCCACTTTTTGTGGCGTCAAACCACCAGAGTGATCATAACAACAATTAACCCAACTCCCATCAGATTTTTGCACGCATTGCGGCAAATTATCAGCTTTTGCTATTGTGAGTAATAGAAATGCTGTGATTGAACAAATGAACATGAGGGATAATTTATTTTTTCTTGTCATAACTTTTTTCTTAATTTAATTATTATTTACCTAGCTTTATTATATTTCATATTTTACAGAAAGTCACTAAAAATATACCTCTGGTAGCACACACTTTGCAAATCATCATTGAATCATTTATAGTACCCTCATGGCAAAAATTGGCAAAATCTACTCAACAACGCTTAGCATTATTTTAATCTTTGTTTGCAGCGCCTGCGCCTTAACGCATGGCGCTAACAGTGATTATGCCGCGACACATTATAGCAGCGCTCAAAACCTATGGCGCAGTACGGCGGATGCATTACAAATCACCAGCCAAACACCCATCAATCGACGCGTGCAAGCGCAAATCAACTGGTATATGCGCCATAAACAGTATCTGGTGAACGCTTCAAATAACGCTGTGCCGTATTTTTATTATGTTTATCATGAAATCAAACGGCGCCATTTGCCGATTGATTTGGTATTGTTACCCGTCGTAGAAAGTCTTTATGATCCTTTTGCCTATTCAAAAGTCGGCGCTTCAGGCATTTGGCAACTGATGCCCAGTACCGCACTGGGTTACGGCATAAAAATAAACTGGTGGTATGATGGTAGACGCGATATTATCGCTTCGACAAACGCGGCATTGAATTATTTAAGCTATCTCCATCGTTTTTTTAAAGGGGATTGGCTATTAGCCATTGCCGCTTACAACAGTGGCGAAGGTCGAATTCAGGCCGCCGTCAAAAAAAATATCAGGCTACATAAGAGCACTTCTTTCTGGGCGTTATCCTTGCCGGACGAAACAAGAACCTATGTGATTGAATTACTCGCTGTCGGACGCATTCTCAGCCAGCCTAATAAATACCATGTCAATTTAACACCGATTCCGAATAGCCCCTATTTCCAGCAAGTCGATATGTCCTCGCCTATTGACTTACCTTACGCCGCGAATATTGCCGGCATGCGTTTAACAGAACTTTTACGACTGAATCCCGGCTACAATCAATGGTCAACTGGATCCGCGTCACGCCCGCTACTGATACCTGTCAATCAAGTCGGCACATTTAAACGCAATCTATCAAAAGCGCCAAAAGCCAAAACGCTGAGTTGGATACGTTACGAAGTTGAATATGGTGATAGCTTAAATAAACTGGCAAACAAATTTAACACCACAGATGTCATTGTCGAACAGGTAAACCAATTATCCAACAATAAACTACACCGTGGACAAATCTTGTTAATTCCAATCAATAGTGCTGGGATCAACAATCTGTCCATAGTCGAACAACAACGCGAATTTAACGCGCTGCGCAGCACACCCATTATTAATGTGATTGAACATGAGGTACAAGGTGGTGAAACCTTATCATCAATTGCTCGCCATTATGGTGTTTCCGTGGCGCAATTGCGCTTCTGGAATCAGTTAAAAGTTAACGCGAGATTACAGCCAGGCATGAAAATATCGATCTGGTTAAAAGGAAACACTCATCCGAGAACCCATATCATTCATTACACCGTTAAAAAAGGTGACTCACTGTTCGCGATTGCTGCGCGTCACAACAGTACTGTCAAAGCCATCAAACAATACAATCATCTTAAAACAGATACCATTGTGCCAGGCATGACACTCAAAATTCCTAGCAACGAGACAACGACTAGAATTGAATATACTGTCAAAAAAGGCGATACCCTAAGCGCTATTGCCAAACGTTATGGTGTTTCAGTAAAAAGCATTCAAACGACGAATGATTTGGATAATATCCATCAGTTATCCATCGGTCAACAGTTGTTGATTTATGTTAAAGATAAATGATGTTATATTTTTTATTGCCAATCTTTGATCAGGGTACAAACGTTACTAGTTTCAAAATAAGCCTGAATGAAGACCTATTTTCATACACCTCATTTCGATGAAAATCAATCAAAGTATAAATAATTTATATTCTAGAGATATGTGGTTTAATGGGTGAGGAGTCGAAATTTTTATGTTGCTAGACTAATCAAGACATTGCCGATCAACTGCAGCTCTTGGAATAAATATCAATTGATAGCACACAATTTATGTGCTCTAAAAGCAGACAATTATAAATATTGACAACAATTATCCCAATTTTTTAGTGACAAACCTAAAATTTTAGGTATAATATGACGGGTTTGTAAAATAATTAAAAAAATAAAAGAAGGGGGACTCAATGAAAAACTTTGTGTTATTATTTGGTACCGGTATCGCACTAACATCAGCATTATTTTTGTTTACTGATTCTAATGCGAGTAATAAAAAAACGCTTATTACGACTGTCACGCCTACACTGTCCACATCATCCGTGCAACAAGGTGGCAGCACAATACTAACCTTTACAGCGAATGAAGATTTAGCGAATGCCACTAAATTTATTGTTAATTCTTCGACATTACTTAGCCTCATGCATACACCAAAAAGTTGTGTTATTACAAAAGGCAGTAAACGTTGTTCAATTACCATTACAACTGATAAAACTACAAATCCCGTAGCGCACACCTTACACGTTCTAGAAAAATCTGACAGTCAATTAAGAAAAGTAAACCTAACCCGAAAGTCACTGACACTTCATGTAAACGGCTCATTGGCTTTAAGCGCCGATATTAATCCTAATCAAATTAATAAAGGTCTGAGTGCCAAAGTAATTACTGTAACCAATATGGGTACTAAAGTAGTACAATTGTCTAAAGCTAGTATTACTGATATGAACAATCCTAATATTCATGTAGCTGGCTTTGAAATTTATAATGGCACAAATAGTGTTGGCAACTGGTGTAAGAAAAACTGTTCAGACAGTTGTATCGTTAATGGCAACCGCATGTCTTCATTGACACCCAAAGAAAGCTGTGAACTTTATATTCGTGCAAAAAAAGTGGCTGACGCAACTATTGGGAAACCTATTAATGCTCATCTGAATATATCAGCCAATAATGGTGACTCTACCGAGATTAGAATTCAGAGCAAACCAGAATTAATAATCGGTGGTTATTTCCGTTTTACAGGGGGGAATGAGCCTAAGCCACTTAATCGTCTTGCTATGTGGGATGGTAGCAAGTGGTCTCCCTTGATTGACCAAAAGAATGAAGTGAATGGAACGAATGCCTCCGTACAGGCACTTGCTGTTGATGATAGAGGTGATGTTTACATTGGCGGAAATTTCACAAATGCAGGTGGTGAAAAGGTTAATCATATTACTAAATGGGATGGCAAAGATTTCTCTCCTTTAATCAGTCATGGAAAAACTGGAGTGGATGGAAATGTTTATGCTCTTATCTTTGAACATCGTTCAGATAAGCTCTATATTGGTGGTGATTTTGACAGAACGGGTACTACAGATGACGGTATGACAGTCAATAACATTGTTGAGTGGGATGGTGACAATTGGTTGCCTTTGTCCAATGATGGAAAAATTGGCGTAAATGGTACAGTTAGAGCATTTGCTGAAGATTATTCAGATGACATCTATGTCGGTGGGGCATTTGACGAAATTGGTAGCCATGATGATGGCATGGTAGTCAACCACATTGCTGAATGGAATGCTGGCAATTGGTCTGCGTTGATCGACAAAAATAATGGAGAAAATGGACTAGATGATAACGTAAGGGCACTTGCCTTTAAATATGGTAAACTCTACGTTGGAGGTCAATTTATAAGAACGGGTACAGATGGCAGCGGTGATGTAGTCAACCACATTGTTCAATGGGATGACAATGAATGGTCTGGTTTTTCTGATGATGGCAAAACAGGAGTAAATCGTCGTGTGCTAGCACTTGACACAGATCTATTTAACAATCTCTATATTGGTGGAAATTTCATCAACGCTGGAACAACGGGATCAGAAGGACCTCTATTCTTTCACATCGTTAAATGGGATAACTACAAAGACAAGTGGTCTAGTTTTACTAGCGATGACTCAACTGGCGTCAGTGGTGGGGTGTCAGCCATCAAAATAAATGATTTTAATTCTACTATGTACCTAGGCGGTCACTTTGAACATGTTGGTGCTGGTAACACTGGAGAACGTGTTAATTATGTTGTTGAATGGACTGGTTATAAAGGATGGTCTAGCTTATCGGATGGTGTTGATAATGAAGTAAAAGCAATAATAATTGTAAATAAGTTTAGTGATTCTTTACAATAGTAATTGAAAAAAGAAACCCTAAAGGGATAAATTTAACCTAAAAACTGCAGTTGGCGGCAAGATGAGCGTGTAACAGATTGATTTGGTTAGTGACATAAAATATTTTGCTAGACGGATCAAGATGCTGCGCTCTCGCTTGGCGATTAACTGCGGTTTTTAGGTTTAAAGGGGAGTAATCGATACTCCCCTTTTGCTAAGGCTTATATATCAATTCGCATCTTGATGTGCGTTGGGTATATCAAACAAAAAAATTCTTAACAAACAAATCAATAGTCATCACCGCGACAATGACAATAAACAATGGTCGTATTACTTTATAGCCTTTGGATACCACCAGGTATGTGGAAAAATAAGCGGCAAAAATTTGCCCCACCGCCATTGCTAACACGGCAACATAATCAACCTTACTGGCAAAAATAAACCATAAAATACTGGCAACATTACCGACTAAGTTCAACGGTTTCATTTGTATTGTCGCCCGTTGCTGATTAAGTCCAAGACAATACATCAACGCGAATACCCAAAAAGAACCGGTGCCCGGACCAAAAAAACCATTGTAAAACCCGATAACAACAGCAAATAGACCATAAAACCATATCGGCGAAATACGCTGTTGAATATCTTTTCTACCTAACTGTGGACGAAACACAATATAGAGCAGAATAGCTAATAACAAAAAAGGAATACACTTGTTTAAAATATCAGGATGGATACGCATCACCACCAAGGCGCCAAGACTGGCACTGATGGCGATGACCACTAACGCCCATGTTATCTTGGATAAATCGAGCACTTTATAGCCGACAATAAAACGAAAAAGCGCGACCAATTCGCCAATAATACCTTGTAATCTATTTGTGCCGATAGCCGTTGTAATTGGCAGTCCCAAACCAATCAGCATCGGCAAGGCGATTAAACCGCCACCACCGGAGATGGTATCGACCATACCGGCAAAAAAACCGGTTATCATCAACACGCTGGTGATAAACAAAAGTGAATGATGAGCAAATATCGTCACGGGATGCTTTACTTAAATCAATAAAATCAGTTATAAACGATATATGGTAACGATAAGCCCTGAAAACATCAATGAGAATACACTGGTAATTACCGCCGGCAAACGATTGAGTCGCTATTTGCGTCATCAATACGACCAGCAACAAAAAATAAACAATAAAAAAAGCTGGCGCAGTCTGTCTATTATGCCGTTAGAAACCTGGCTCAAAACCTGCTGGGATGCGGCCATGCTTGACGGGCAAACACAAGCGCGGGTATTCCTAAATACACACCAACAGCGCTATGTATGGCAAAAAATCATTAGCGAACACAGTGATACCAGTTTGATCAATATAAATAACACGGTTAAAGCAGCAATCGCGGCAAAAACGCTATTGCGTCATTACAATCTAGCTGTCGATGACCTTCGATCCTACACCAATAAAGCGACACAAACATTTATCACCTGGTGCGATCATTATAAGCATTACCAGAAAAAATATATTGACATGGATGAATTAGCCGATGTGATTTGTAATTTAATCACTAAAAAAGCGATTGCCGTGCCACAGCGCGTGCTATTTTATGGTTTTCTGGAATTTACCCCACAGCAACAAAAATTAATCGCGGCACTCACAGCTATCGGCACGACTATAGAATACAATGACACCAAGCAACAGCAGCAAACTAAAATAAATCAGACTTGCGCCAAGGATAGCCATCATGAAATCCAGCACATGTTACGCTGGGCAAAATCAATCAGTCAAAAAGCAGCTAAGGCGCGCGTTGCCTGTATTGTGCCAGATCTTAATCAAAAACGTCACGACATTTTATGTCATTGTCAAACCATACTGGCTGATCAACATTATAATATTTCCTCTGGCACGGCATTGATTGATGAACCGATTATCAAAGTGGCTATGGCTATACTGGCATTGAAATGCCAGTGCGATACACCAACATCAATAAAAAACATCAGCGCGATGATTCTTTCGCCTTTTATTAACGGCGCTGAAAGCGAACTCAATCAACGAGCGCTACTCGATATTACCTTGCGAGAAAATTACTATCACTTACAATTAAAAGAAGTCATCAGTCACGCGCGTCACTGCCCCCGGCTAGCTGACAGTTGCCGCGCTTTGCGAAAGACTATTTGGCCGAAAAAACAACGGCCAAGTCATTGGTTAACGCCTTTTAACGCCGCACTTTCCGCGCTCGGCTGGCCAGGGGAACGAAGTTTAAATAGCCGAGAATATCAAGCCTTACAAAAATGGCAGACAGTATTGGATAATTTTGCCGCGATGGATGATGTATGTCATGCTATTGGCGCGGCTAAAGCACTGTCTTGTCTGGAACAGATTACCACGAATACACTCTTCCAAGCGCAAGATGATGACCACGCTAAAATTCAAATTCTTGGCTTATTAGAAGCCACCGCGCTATCCTTTACCCATAGCTGGGTGATGGGACTGGATGACAGGCATTGGCCGGATGCCGCCAACGCGAACGCGTTTTTACCCTACGCCGTACAAAAGCAATTGAACATGCCCAACGCGACACCGGAACGACAATTGGCTTTCAGTAAAATGATGACTGAACATCTGATTCAACACAGCCAAACCATTGTTTTCAGTTACCCGCAATGTGACAATGACTATGACTTACAAGCCAGTGCTTTAATCAGAGACTATCCGACACTTGATAACGCGTTACCTTTAGAGAGCAATCAAAATAATTCATTTGAAAATAATCGATTAGAACAAATACACGATGTCAAATCAGATAAAGTTAAGATGGACACTATCGCCAAAGGCGGCAGCGGTGTCATTAAAGAACAAGCGGCTTGCCCATTTCGAGCGTTCGCCAAATACCGTTTACAAGCTGAAGCGATACCACAATTACACCTGGGTTTCGATGGCAGGCAACGCGGGATTATTGTCCATGAACTATTGCAGACATTTTGGCAACAAACCAAAGACTGGTCTCAGCTTTGTCAATTATCTTCTCAAGCACTCGACCAACGCCTGACAGAAATTATTCAGCATGTATTGAGCAAAAGAAACTTTTCCCATTTGCCATCCAGCTTTCTCGCCATAGAAGCACACCGATTGCATACGTTACTATGTAAATGGTTAACGCTTGAAAAAGAACGCCAACCTTTTACCGTTCAAGCGGAAGAGAAAAAACAGCACATCCATATTGGCGGCTTGGAAATGACCATACAAATTGATCGCATTGATCAATTAGAAGATGGCAGTACTTTAATTATTGATTATAAAACCGGCAAGCACAATTCAATCAATGATTGGTTTGATCCACACCCCGATGAACCACAACTACCGCTCTATGCCTGCATCCAATTAAAAAAACCCAACGGCATTTACTTTGCCAAAGTTAACATTGAAAACCCTAAATTTATTGGCACCGCGGCGAAAAAAAATCAATGTCTACCGGATACACAAGCAATTTGTGACCTTGCCAAGGGGGAAAACAATTGGCCAAGCCAGTTATCCTACTGGCAAAACACCTTAACCCAACTGGCTCAAGATTTTGCCGATGGTGATGCGGCAGTGCAACCTAAATCCAAACAGACTTGTGATTATTGTGACTTTCCCAGCCTATGCCGTATTGACAATTACAAATCTTAAGCCTTAAAACCGCAGTTGGCGACAAGATATGAACGCGTGCTGTGATGAAAAACGTGGAAAATCAAACCTGAATTCAAACCATAGGTTGACAACAGCGCGCAAATATTTTCTTGATAATTTTATTTCATCACAATATGATATGTTAAGTAAGAAAGCAGATGATTCAATGTGTCATTCTCCCGATACATTTGTTTCATTTGTATCGCAAAACAGCAACCTTGATTTTCATAAACTGCGTGACTGAAATGCATGATTTAACTTGGGCAATAATAATGCTATATTTGATTGTCACGTTAGGAATAGGGATTTTCTCTGGGCGAAGTATTCGCAATTTTTCTCATTTTGCTGTCGGTCATCGGAACTTTACAGCATTTATTATCTTTTGCACCTTATCGGCTTCTTATATCGGCGGGGGATATACGATAGGCAATGCCGCAAAAGTTTACAGTCATGGCATGATTTATGCCTTTGCGTTGCTCGGATTTAGTTTAAAGGAAATTTTAGTTGGCACGCTTATTGCGCCAAGAATGAAACATTATCAAGATTGCTTATCCGTAGGCGATATGATTGCCAAAACCTATGGCAACTCCCCGCAAATTTTTACGGGGATATTTGCGGTGCTCATTTGTGCGGGCATTCTCGGCGCGCAAATCAATGCATTGAGTACCATCTTCCATACTTTTTTCCCTGAAATCAATACATTGATAGGCGTGTTAATCAGCTTTTTTATTATCATCATTTATTGTACCTTAGGCGGGATGAAAGCGGTTGTATATACTGATGTTTTTCAATTTTTAATTTTGGCTGTCGGCATCCCCATTCTTTTTATTTCTGGCTTACATAAAGTAGGCGGGTGGTCAACAATAAACACTTCGGTACCTACTGGCTTTCTCTTTCCTTTTGGAAGTGCTCATCAAATATGGGTGTTGTTGGGATTGTTTATTGCCTTTATGTTTGGAGAAATATTGGTGCCACCTTACGTACAACGTTTGTTTATGACCAATCCAAAATCAACATGTCGGGGAACAGTGGCAAGTGGTATTTTATCTATACCGGTTTTTATCATTACAGGACTAATTGGACTTATTGCTTACACTAATAATCATACGCTTAATTCAAATCTGGCCTTGCCTTATGTTATTATGAATTTGGCACCTCCTGTATTAAAAGGGTTTTTAATTGCCGCTTTAATAGCAATTATCATGTCATCGGCTGCTGGATTTCTTAATGCGGCTGCCATCTCTTTTATCAATGATATTATGCAACCCATTTGCCGTTCTAAAATTTTTGACCTCAATTTCTCTCAGCTTGCTTTATTGCGTATTACTAAAATCACCACATTTTTAGTGGGCGTATTGGCGGTTTTTTTTGCGATGGGTTTGAAAAATGCCCTTGATATCCTGCTGTTTTCATATAATCTCTGGTCGCCTATTGTTTTGGTTCCCCTTGTTGCAGCAATATTTGGTATTGCTGGTCGTGGTGCATTTCATTATTTTATAAGTGCATTAGGTGGGTTTGCAGGCGCAATGTTATGGCGTGGCTTTATAGCAAACGTCGCTTATCTTAATTCGGCCACCTTTGGTATCTTAGTGAATTTACTGCTGTTTATAATAATGTATAATTTTTTACGCCCTATGCCCAAAAAAAGAGTAAATAGTAACTGCTTATGAATTACCACATTTCTTCAGTTGAGTTGCTCAAACGTCATCCGTTAGCTATTAGTCGTGATGTTAGAGCCGGTTCGATGAACCTTTTTCTTGCCATGACACTTGGCAATCAAGTTGGGTTCGGGGAAGCTGTTCCCGATCATGAGCAAGGGCAAACGGTTGACAAAGCAACGTGCCAACTGGATACTTTTTTAAAGACGAATAATATTGATGAACTGGCTGTGCAGACCATTTGGCAGCAAGGGAAAGAGGCGGGTTTAATTGCGCCAGTGCAAGCCGCCCTGGACATGGCATTATGGGATCTGCTGGCAAAAAAAGCGCAACTGCCATGCTACAAATTGTTCGGACTGACGAAGAAAAAACTTGCCACCTCGGTGACCATTGGCATTATGTCGCCGCAACAAGCAGCTGAGCGAACCAGCAAATTATTACAAAATAATTGCTTGAGCACATTAAAAATTAAATTAGGTTCGCCTCAGGGTATTGAAGCAGATCAAGCTATGTTTATTGAGATTAAAAAAATTGCCGACAAGCACGGAGTTAAATTGCGAGTCGATGCCAATGGTGGTTGGACATTGCCAAAAGCAAAGCTCATGTTGACATGGTTAGCGGAGCGCGGCGTTGAGTATGTTGAACAACCTTTAAATGTCGGCCACGAAGAACAGTTGTTGGAACTCTATCGTAAACGACCATTGCCTATTTTTGTTGATGAATCTTGTCATTTTAGTCATGATATTCCAGCATTAGCAGAATCTATTGATGGGATCAACATTAAACTTATGAAATGTGGTGGTTTTACAGAAGCGTTGCGGCTTATTGCTACTGCACGTGCTTATGGCTTAAAAACGATGATAGGTTGCATGAGTGAATCATCGTTGGCGATTTCTGCTGCTTGTTCAATTGCGCCACTTGTTGATTATATTGATCTTGATTCTCATCTGAATATTAAAAATGATCCGGCAACAGGCAGTGTTATGGACAAACAAGGAAATTTGTTGATAAGCGATGACTATGGGCATGGGGGACAATTACATGACAACATTATATAACAGCAAACCCATTGCTATTTATGTGCAAGGTTACCTTGATAAACTTCATGAAATTAAAATGGGGATTGGCATCTTAATGTTTTCTGAAAGCCCAATTACCTGTGTTATTGATCATCAACATGCTGGTCAAAACATCCAAGATATCATACCAATACTACCTCGCAATTGCCCCATTGTCAGCACGGTTGCAGAAGCTAAAAAATTAGGCGCTGAAAGCATTGTATTAGGCACCGCTACTTTAGGAGGCAAGATGCCTAAGCATTGGATCAGTGAGATTGATGATGCAATTAAATTGGGCTTATCTGTTATTAATGGATTGCATGATAAGCTTTCCTCGCGTGCTCATGATCTGCAACCAGGGCAGCAAGTGGTCGATTTACGCCAAGAACCTGATCGTTTGGCTACTGCTTCTGGTGCGGCCGCCAAACTCAACAATAAGCGGGTTTTGTTGATTGGTACGGATATGTGTATTGGCAAAATGACGTCAGGTCTTTTGCTGCATAGTACAGCTAAAAAAATGGGATTTAACAGTGAATTTTTGGCAACTGGGCAAATAGGGATCGCCATTTGTGGTAAAGGTATTGCATTAGACGCGATTCGTCTTGATTTTGCCGCTGGCGCAGTTGAGCAATTGGTACTCGACAATCCATCAGATATTGTATTTATTGAAGGCCAAGGTTCATTGCTTCATCCGTCCAGTAGCGCGACACTGCCACTGCTACGCGGCAGTTGTCCCACCCATCTGGTTTTATGTCACCGTGTTAATAAACAGACATTAGATGACTTTCCACAGATTCAAATTCCTGAGCTGAATGACCTTATTCATTTATATGAATCACTTGCCAGTACCTGCGGTACATTTCCACGACCGAAAACGATAGCCTTATGTTTCAATACCGCCGAACTTGAAACTGATGAGCAGGCATGCCAGTTTATTACAGCTGTAAGCAAACATTATGGTTTGTTGGCGACTGATCCAGTACGCTATTCGTGTGAAGACATTGTGCGTAACATTATGGATCAGCACCTTCCTTCAAATTAGATTGACTTTATGGGGCTGTTGAAATCTAAATTATTTTAGATGTCAAGCCGTGTAACGGGCCTGACATAACTGGATTGCCACCCTTCGATAAACTCAGAGAACGCCCTTCGACAAGCTCAGGGACCACCCTTCGACGGGCTCAGGGACCGCCTGCGCGAGCATGACGAAACAACCGCAGTTCTTCGCTTAAACAGAGCGCATATATTGTCGAACAACGGGTATGACCATCACCAATAAAACAATGGCAATAATCAACAAGGTCATACTGGCAAGATGCACACCATGTAAGAATGATATTTTTTGACCACGCTCAATGATTACCGCGTTGAACGCCAATATGACCATGCCGATAATATTCATCAAGGTCAACATACTACCGGAAATCAAACCGCTGTTTTCAAAGTCAGGTAGTTTCGATAAACCCAGGGGAATAGAAATACCATTACTCGTTCCCCACGCCGCGCCAAACAGAATAAATGATAAAATAATTAACCACATCGGACCATCATTCCTCAATAGCATAAACATCAACAAACTCACAAGCGCAAAGAAAAACAAAGCGATAATCGTGGGTTTCGGATTGGTTTTATCAAAATAATACCCGGAAACTGATGGCGCGATCATGGTCATGATGGTCATGGCAAATAATACAATACCAACAATACCGGTAGTTAGCCCGACAGACTGATGCAAATAAAGTGGCATCATAAAAATAACGGACCACGATATGGAAGTGCCGGTAATAAACGTAATCATACCCAATAAAAAGCCGGTATTCATAAACATTTCCAGAGGAATAAGCGGCGATTTTGTTCGCTTCTCGACAAAAATAAAAATAATCAATGCCACTACGGATAAAATCGCTGGAATGGCAATAAACGGTAAATTCCGACCTGAAAGTGATATGTCATCAATGGTCAACAATAGCAACCCTAAAAAGGCACTCAGTGAGATTACACCTAACCAATCCACTGGCGGCGCGTCAACCTGCTTGGACTCTCTGACCACAAACAAACAAATCAGAAAGCTCACAAACATCACCGGTAAATTGATAAAGAAAATCCAGCGCCAGCCTAACAGTGTGACAATAAAACTGCCTAACACCGGTCCAGCGGCAAATCCGAAGCCAATGAAACTGTTATAAATACTGATGGCTCGACTTTTTTCCGGTTCAGGAAAAGCATCGGCGGAAATCGCCATGCCGCAGGGGAAAATAGCCGATCCCAAAAACCCCTGTAAAATACGCATCATAATAAGAAACTTTGATGTATCGGCCAAACCCGCGCCCAGGGAAGTTAGGGCAAATCCGATGGTGCCGATATAAAATAATTTGCGTCGCCCTCTTAAATCACCAAATCGACCCGTGGCAACTAAAAAGGTACTAAAGAATAAACCGAAACCATTGATAATCCACTGCAACTGATTGACACTGGCATGCAATTCTTTCTGAATCGGCGCCAGCGATGTGTTGACAATCGAATAATCAACCCCGATAAGTACCCCACCAATACCGGTACCAATTAACACTAGCCATTTTCTATTCATACATGCCTTACCTCGCTAAGTTCATCTTATGCCGCCATCCTACCTTATACGCCACACAAACACTAGTTTTTAATCATCAAAACTATTGATTATCTGGGCTGATTTTATACAATTCCCTGGTAACGCGGTTAATACGACAAGGGCTATATTCAAACCATCATTCCTGCGCAGGCGGGAATCCAGGATTGCCGCATTTATCAGGGCTATTTTCTGGATTCCCGCCTGCGCGGGAATGACGGGAAAATTGCGGAAATGACAATGCTAACATTTAAAACAATTTAACAACCAGGAGTGAACACGAATGAATGATGACATGTGGGGTAACTACGATAAATTCAAAACCGATAGCGAAGATGCCATCAATTTTTACAGTCACGTCAAACACTGCCTATTATTTGGACTTGATAAAATACTGACTGGTGATAAGGTTTCACGCGCCATTGATGTTGGTTGTGGTAATGGCGATTTAACTAAATTACTATTAGACTATGCTGAAAAAGTTGACGCGGTTGATCTCTCCCCGACTCTGATTGATAAAGCCAAAGCCAAAAAAGAACTCACGGACATTGATTTTCACTGCGGTAATTTTCTTGATTTTGAATCTAAAGAAAAATACGACTTAGTCACCGCGCTTTGGTTTCATCATCAAGTCAGCACCGTTGAAGACCAGAATAAAATCAAAAACAAAATCACTGAAATGCTAACTGACCAGGGAAGATTTGTGTTTTTAATTCCCAGCGCAGCTTATTCAGGACATAGAGTGATTGAATTTTTCCGAAAAATTAAATTTCCGAATCTTATTGTCGATACCTATCCTCAGTATGACCATCTACTCTATACCTTTGATAAAGTTGAATGGGCCGACTATGCACCTTGGCAACCGTCTTGTATCTACAATTTATATAAAGATGATTTTGACATGGACTTTGTCGATGTCATCAAAATCATGGTCGAGCAAGGGCATTTAACCGATGTTTATACCACATCGCCATTTGATATACTGATTGGTCGGAGAAAATAGTTTTTGTATCCTTGTCACCTTTGTTAAAGTGAACAATTGTCTTATGACCATAATCAGCTGTGTTCTGATTTTTCGATTAATTAAGCTTGCAAGATAACACAAATGCTGTACAGTTATTCTGCAATATTCAAACATTAGGTATTAAATATCAATGAGAAACTTAATAAGAAAGCGCTATTTTGACGCATTAATTTTGCTATTGATGAGTGTGTCAGTCGGATTATCAGGTTGTTCAGCCAATAGAAATATTAACCTGGCACAAATCATGGCCTCTGCCAGTCAGACTGAAAATATTGAACCTGGACAAACTGTCATACTCCACTTTGAACAATCAGTGAGCAGCACTCAGACAGCAGCGGCAACTAACATAGCACCACAGATTACCGTATCAACGACTGCAAATGATGTAAACTTTCCCGATGGAGACAGTTGTATCATTGACACAGGAACAACGTGTACACTCCAAGCAACTTTCGGAACCAATCAGAATAGCGGTGATTTCCAGTTCAATTTTTCAGCAAAAAATGCCACAGTCTCACCGTCCACACTTAAATTTTCGGTTTTTAATCCTGTGAAAGTCGCTGTAGGAGGTGGAGGACTTATCTTAAGGTCGCTTGATAACAAAAATTGGCAATATAGCGCGGGTGGATTACTTCATAGCCTAACCTATGGCAATAACACGTTTGTAGCAGTCGGGGCAAATGGCACCATTCTAACTTCGACAGACGGATTAAGCTGGACATCGCAAACAAGCGGAACCTCCGCATCTCTCGAAAGTGTCACCTTTGCCAACAACATGTTTGTAGCTGTGGGGAGCTATGGCACCATTTTAACTTCACCGGATGGATCAAGCTGGACGACTCAAACAAGTGTAATTTCCCCAAACCTATTCGATGTAATCTACGCGAACAACATGTTTGTAGCTGTGGGGAGCAATGGCACCATTTTAACTTCACCGGATGGATCAAGCTGGACGTTACAAACAAGCGGATTCCCAGGTCTCCGAAGTGTGGCCTACGCCAACAATACATTTGTAGCGGTAGGGATCTTTGGTACGATTCTAACTTCACCAGATGGATCAAACTGGACCTTACAACCAAGCGGGGCCTCCCAAAATCTCGAAAGTGTCACCTATGCTAACAACACGTTTGTGGCAGTAGGAGGTAACGGTACGATTCTAACCTCACCAGGCGGATTAAGTTGGATGACTCGAACAAGCGGAACCTCCCAAAGCCTCTTCGGTGTAACCTACGCCAACAACATGTTTGTCGCAGTGGGAGACAGTGGCACCATCTTGACCTCTACTTATGCAACAAACTGGTCCGCCCAAACCAGTGACACCAATCAAAATCTCTTAGGTATCACCTACGCCAACAATACCTTTGTGGTAGTGGGAGATGGTGGTCCCCTTCTGAGCTCAACAAACGGAACGAGCTGGTCTGCCCAAACCAGTAGCGGTACCGGCCAATACCTCCACAGCGTCACTTACGGCAACAACATGTTTGTCGCGGTAGGGGGCGGCGGCACCATCCTGACATCCACTGATGGCTCAACCTGGACTAGACAATCAAGCGGCACCAGCCAAGCTCTCTTTGGCGTCACCTACGCTAACAACCTGTTTATGGCGGTAGGAAACAACGGCACCATCCTGACCTCCATTGACGGCTCAACCTGGATTCCCAAAAACAGCGGCATCAGCCAAAACCTCCGCAACGCCACCTACGCCAACAACATGTTTATAGTAGTAGGAACCGAGGGCACTATTCTAACCTCCACTGACACAACAAACTGGCACCCTCAAAACAGCGGCACCAACCAAAACCTCCGCGGCATTATCTATATCAACAACATGTTTGTGATTGCAGGATTCGGCGGCACCATCCTGACCTCAACAAACGGAACAAACTGGTATCCCCAAAACAGTGACACCGACCAAAACCTCTTTGGTCTCACCTACGCTAACAACACGTTTGTCGCAGTAGGACATAGTGGTCTCATTCTGACCTCAACAAACGGAACGCACTGGTCTTCTCAACCCATAGATACCGACATAACCCTCCACAACGTCATCTATACCAACAACATGTTTGTGGTCGTAGGGTCCTTCGGTACCATCCTAACCTCCACTGACACAACAAACTGGACTCACCAATCAAGCAGCACCAGCACAAATCTCTTTAGTGTGATCCCCTCTTCAACTTGATCTAGAGAATCAGAATACTGTTAGGTTATAATTTGAGTAATAGATCGGGTAACCATTCAGTTAGATAGCTGGATGGTTACTCTTTTTTGCTTGAATTTTATCTTGAACCTATCAAAAGGTAGTGCTGACGCAAGAATTAACAACAGATCATCGTAGAAAAAATGCCTAAGATTTCTTACATCTTTTCTTTCAACTCAAACAAAATGGATAAAGCCTGCATCGGCGATATTTTATCCGGCTCCAGGCTCTCCAGCAGAGTCAACGCTGGATGTGTCGTGATTTGATTAGACTGTTTTGTCTGCTTGAGTGATTGATGGGTTTGATGACTATGCTTTTCCAGTTCAATTAATTTCACTTTGGCATGGCGAATCACTTCCGCCGGAATGCCGGCGAGTTGTGCCACATGAATACCGTAACTCTGGCTGGCGGGACCTTCCTGCACTTTATGCAAGAAAACAATCTTATCACCATGTTCAGCCGCGTCAAAATGGACATTGACTACATGGTCACATTGTTCATTGAGTGTCGTCAGTTCAAAATAATGAGTCGCGAATAAGGTGAACGCGCCAATTTTGCTGGCTAAATGATAAGCGCATGACCAAGCCAAAGATAAGCCATCAAAGGTACTGGTGCCACGACCGATTTCATCCATCAATACTAAACTCTGCTCCGTGGCATGATGAAGAATATTGGCGGTTTCAGTCATTTCCACCATAAATGTGGAACGCCCACTTGCCAATTCATCCGCGGCGCCGATACGGGTAAAAATACGATCAATCGGTCCTATAACCGCCTGTTGTGCCGGCACAAAACTGCCGGTATGCGCCAATAACACAATTAATGCCACTTGACGCATATAGGTTGATTTACCCCCCATATTCGGTCCGGTAATCATCAGCATTCGCCGCTTATCATTGAGCTCGACATCATTGGGCACAAACGCTTGGTCAGCAACCTGCTCAACCACAATATGACGACCGGCGGTAATATGAATGCCGGCCTCCTGACTGAATAGCGGCGCTTCCAGCTCCAAGGTATTAGCGCGTTCGGCAAAATTAGTTAAAACATCCAAACGAGCAATGGCTGCCGCTGAGGTTTGCAACTCGGCTAAATGACGAATTAATGTATCCAGCAGCTCATCATATAGCTGTTTCTCTCGTGCTAGGGCACGTCCTTTACTGCTGAGTACTTTTTCTTCAAAACCTTTTAATTCCGGCGTAATAAAGCGCTCGGCATTCTTTAAAGTCTGACGACGCAAATAGTCTTCCGGCGCCTGCTTCGATTGTCCGCGCGATATTTAAATATAATAACCATGCACACGACTATAACCGACTTTTAAGGTGGCAATACCGGTGCGTTTTTTCTCTCGCTGTTCTAATTGGACTAAAAAAGCGCCGGCGTCTTCACTGATTGTTCGCAGTTCATCAAGCTGTTCGTCATAACCTTTAGCAATCACGCCACCTTCACGGATGACTGCCGGCGGATTTTCAACAACAGCGGTTTGCAATAAGGCCAGTAATTGCGGAAATTCAGCAATTTTAGCCATCAGTTTTTTCAAAGGCGCAATGGAAAAGCACTGGCATTCATTTTGCAGCGCGGGCAGTAAACTCAAAGCGCGACGCAATTGGGTTAAATCACGCGGTCGTGCCGATTTTAAAGCGACCCGTGCCAAAATGCGTTCGACATCGCCAATCTGACGGAGAATATCATGCAAGGCTTCACTGTTATTAACGGACAAAATATCTTGTACCGCCGCCTGACGTTGACGCAGTATCTCATGATCGCGCACCGGACGATGCAACCAGCGACGCAATAAACGACTGCCCATAGCTGTAGCGGTACGATCAATGACCGCGATCAATGTGCAGTCATTCCCGCCTTGTAAATTTTGAGTCAGCTCCAGATTGCGCCGCGTGGTCGCGTCAAGAATAACGCTTTCTTCTTCCTGCTGTAACTGCATCCCGCGAATATGCGGTAAAGCGGTGCGCTGCGTTTCTTTACAGTATTGCAATAAACAACCGGCGGCGGCAATGATATTGGGAGACTGTTCGCAGCCAAAACCGGATAAACTCTGGGTTTGAAACTGTTGACATAACATACGCTGACCAGTTTCGACATCAAAATCCCAGGCTGGACGTTTCGTCACATGCATACGCGCGTCAATTGTATTGTTTTCCGGCCAATCTTCACTGACTAACAGTTCACTGGGTCGAATACGCTGTAATTCATTATTAAACGCTGCTAAACCCTTTACCTGTGATACCAAAAAACGACCACTGGCAATATCCAGTGTCGCCCAGGCAAAATGCTGTCGCTGTTCAAAAACGGCCATCAGTAAACTGTCTTGCCGTTCATCCAACAAAGCTTCATCGGTGACCGTGCCTGGCGTGATAATACGAGTAACCTGTCGTTCCACCGGCCCTTTGGCGGTGTTGACATCGCCCACCTGCTCACAAATGGCAACTGATTCGCCTAATTTAACCAATTTCGCCAAATAAGACTCCACCGCGTGAAACGGCACACCGGCCATTGGAATAGGCTGACTGGACGACTGCCCTCGCGCGGTCAGGGTAATGTCCAATAATTTAGCCGCACGTTTGGCATCATCAAAAAAAAGCTCATAGAAATCACCCATGCGATAAAGTAACAACATATCCGCGTGTTGTTGCTTGATACGCAAATATTGCTGAATCATCGGTGTATACTGTTTGATTGTCGTTGTTTCCGTCATCTTTTATCCGCGTTTATGATATACAAAATCAATCCATACTAATATAATTCCTGTGAATACTCAAGTTGGAAACCAATTGCAGGCAAAGGTAAACACACAATGCGCGACGCAAATGACATGATCAAACTCAGCCAGCGGCTTGGCGGTTTGTTACTCGCTCATCAGCAAAAACTGGTCACCGCGGAATCCTGCACCGGTGGCTGGATCGCTCAAGTCATTACCGATACGCCTGGTAGTTCCCAATGGTTCGAGCGTGGTTATGTCACTTATAGCAACGACGCAAAGTCAGAATCGCTTGGGGTCAATTCGCGAACATTACAACATCATGGCGCGGTCAGCAAGGCTTGTGCCAGCGAAATGGCGCTAGGCGCGTTACAACACAGTCACGCGCATATTGCCATCGCCACAACGGGCATTGCTGGTCCAGATGGTGGTAGTGAAGAAAAGCCGGTGGGCACTGTCTGGTTTGCTTTAGCGACAATAAGTGAACTGAAGACCATCCTACACTATTTTGACGGCGATCGTCAAGCCATTCGTCAACAAGCGGTTGTTTTTGCCCTCACCATGCTTTGCAAACAGTTAGAAATCCGTTAGAATGATCATTCCTACATTGATTTTAATCAATTTCCCCCATAAACTTACATTAAATCCTAAAAACCGGAATGGTCTGGTCCCTGAGCCTGCTTGCCCTGAGCCTGTCGAAGGGTTGAAGGGTCGAAGGACGATCCCTGTAGTTTTTAGGTTTAATTCAATATATAAAAAGAGGTAAACACTATGCTAGATAGCGATAAACAAAAAGCACTTGCCGCCGCGCTGGGTCAAATTGAAAAACAATTTGGTAAAGGTTCGGTCATGCGCATGGGCGATGTGAGCGCGATTAAAGACATCGAAGCCATTTCAACTGGCTCACTGGGACTGGACATCGCTTTAGGTATTGGTGGTTTACCTAAAGGACGTGTGGTTGAGATTTATGGCCCGGAATCCTCCGGTAAAACCACATTGACCTTGCATGTCATCGCCGAGTTTCAAAAACAAGGCGGCACGGCGGCCTTTGTTGACGCCGAACACGCGCTTGATCCGTCTTATGCTGAAAAACTGGGTGTGAATGTGAACGACTTATTGGTTTCTCAACCCGATAACGGTGAACAGGCACTGGAAATTGCCGATATGCTGGTACGTTCCGGCGCGGTGAATGTTGTGGTCATTGACTCTGTTGCCGCTTTAACGCCAAAATCAGAAATTGAAGGCGAAATGGGTGATACCCATGTTGGTTTACAAGCGCGCTTGATGTCGCAAGCCTTACGTAAACTAACCGCCAATATTAAACGCTCGAATACCTTGGTGATTTTTATCAACCAAATCCGTATGAAAATCGGCGTGATGTTCGGTAATCCAGAAACCACCACTGGCGGTAATGCGCTCAAGTTTTATTCGTCTGTGCGTTTAGACATTCGTCGTATTGGCGCCATCAAAAAAGGCGATGAAGTTGTCGGCAATGAAACACGTATTAAGGTGGTCAAAAATAAAGTCGCGCCACCATTCAAACAAGTGATTTTTGATATTCTCTACAATGAAGGGATTTCTCGTGAAAGCGAAATTATTGATTTAGGGGTGAAATGTGGTTTTATTGACAAAGCCGGCGCCTGGTACAGTTATAATAAAACCCGCATTGGTCAAGGCAAAGACAATGTGCGCGAATACCTCAAACAAAACAAAGCCATCGCCAATGAAATAGAAGCTAAAATTCGTAAAGAATTAATGCCGGATGTTAAGGCTACAAACAGCGAAAACAACAATGCCGAAACCAAAGCAAACGTAAAAATTGTCAATAAAAAATAATGGCGGATTCGGCCAAGCAAGTGCTACTGGCAATGCTCGCCCGTCGCGAACATTGCCGGTTTGAACTGGCGCGCAAACTGCAACACTATCCATTCAGTGCCGCAGAAATCACTACAGCACTGGATGAATTAGCCGCCAACAACAGCCAATCCGATCAACGTTTTACCGAGGCGTATATCCGGATGCGTTATAACAAAGGTTATGGTCCTTGTTATATTCATCAACAGTTAACGGCTTACCAACTTGATGACGCATTGATCGTGCCAGTATTACAAGACTATGATTGGTTTGCCTTAGCCATTGCCGTTCGCCAAAAAAAATTCGGCAATTCATTACCAAACACGCCTAAGGAAAAAGCCAAACAAATGCGTTTTTTACAATACCGTGGCTTTGATCATGAGCAGATTAAACAGGCGATATTGGGCATAATTGACTCTTAAACCTAAAATAAGCAAATATCAATAACCATTACCATTTGTGTATCCCAATGGCGGCGTGATTTCATTCATCTTCAAATACTGACAAACCAAGGCAGAATTTTCTAATTGCCGCTGAAACCGCTTCGGGTTCATCGCGATAAACCGTGTCACCGGCATTTGCAAAAACCAGAGACTGTAATTTCGCCTTTGTTAACGCTTTCGCCGTTTCCAACGCGCTCGCCTTCGGGTGTACTGGATCTTTACCGCCAATCAATTGCAGCACTGGTACGGTAATGTTGCGCAAATCAGCCATAAAATCAAAGGTATTATGTTCTTTGGTAAAAAACTGTTCATAGAGCTTTTTATTTTTTCTGCCAGCGGCGGCCAATTCTTCAAGGGTGTAAGGGTTTTTCTGGGCATAGAAAGGTAAACAAGTCTTTAAATAAAGCGTATTTACAGTCCAGCTCCACCGCTGATCTAAATCCGCCACAGCTTTTCTGGCAGCTTCGCCACCTAGTTCAAAAAACTTATCCTGCCGATATTTGGAATTGATTTTGGCTTCGGTATTACAAAGAATTAGCGCGCCTAGCGCCTGTGGATATTGTATCGCATAAGATAAAGCAATATAACCGCCCCAAGAAACACCAGCAATAATTGGTTTTTTGACATTTAAAGACTGACAAAGCGCGTAGATATCTTTAGCTTGATTGTTGATTAACCATTTAGCCTTATCATCACCATCATCACTCGCACCGCAACCTCTCGGGTCAACAAAAATAAGTGTCGCTATAGCTTTAAACTGTGACCAAAATGAGAGATAAAGCGTATGATCGACCATGCCGGCGCCACCCGGTAAAAAAACAATGGTATTTTTTTCAGTCGTGTTTCCACCGTTCTGTTCATACACAGCATAATAGAGATGGGCGCCATTGATTAATTTTCTCGGCATAAGCAACTTTTCCTTTAAGCTATTGGTCTAATCGGCACTTTCAATCACTTCCAAAAAGGGCAGACCATACCGTTTGAGCTTTACGTCACCAATACCGCTCACATGGCGCATAGCCTTAAGCGACGTAGGTTTTTCTCTGACCAAGCCCCATAACACACTATCATGAAAAATGATATAAGGCGGCACTTCTTGAGCTTGCGCTATTTCCAGACGTTTCGCGCGCAGCGCTTCAAATAAAGTTTGATCACTTTCTGATGCCGCCTCATGCGCCTGTTGCTTTGGTTTTTTGCGATCAGGCGTGTCTTTAAGTGTACGGTATTCGGTTAATTCAATGGTTTGCTTCTGGCGTAAAAATTCAAAACCTTTGTCAGTAATACGCAAGCGATTATAGTGTTGTACATCGACATGAATCAAGCCCAGCGCGGCGATTTGGCGAAAAATGACTCGCCAGGCTTTTTGACTGATGTGTTCACCAATGCCAAAAGTGCTCAGTTTATCATGACCATGTTCTCTCACTTTAGCGTTAGACTTGCCGCATAATACCGTAATAATATGGGCGACACCAAAAAATTGTTTGGTACGGTAAATACAGGAGAGCGCTTTTTGGACATCAATGGTGGCGTCAAATTTCTTCGGCGGCGACAGACAATTATCACAATTACCGCAAGGGCGACAGTTGTCACCAAAATAGCGCAATAAAATCTGTCTGCGACAGCTTGGCGCCTCCGCTAATCCTAATAAGGCATTTAATTTTTGATGCCAAATCCTTTTTTGTTGCTCTGGCGCTGTCGAACTCTCAATAAAATCACGTTGCCGCGCCACATCCGCTAAACGGTAAACCATCCAGGCCTGAGCAGTCTGCCCGTCTCGACCGGCGCGTCCAGTTTCCTGATAATAGGCTTCAATATTTTTGGGAATATTAAGATGGGCGACAAAGCGGACATTGGGTTTATCAATGCCCATGCCGAAAGCGATGGTGGCGACAATCATCACATTGTCTTCTTTTAAAAACCGTTGCTGATGTTTTTGACGAATAGCCGCCGATAAACCGGCATGATAAGGTAAAGCCACAAAACCTTGATCGGTAAGCCAGTCCGCCGTTTCTTCAACATTTTTGCGTGACAGGCAATAGACAATACCACAGTCCTGTTGATGATTTTTTTTAATAAAGTGTAATAATTGTTGTTTAGGATTTTCACCCTGGGTGATGCTGTAATGAATATTTGGACGATCAAAACCAGCTATAAATTGGCTATCGGCATGCAGGCCAAGCTGATTCTGAATATCCTGTCGCGTCAAAGCGTCGGCGGTAGCCGTTAAGGCTAAGCGGGGAATGCTGGGAAAACGTTTTGCCAATATTGATAACCTGGCATAATCCGGTCGAAAATCATGCCCCCATTGCGACATACAGTGTGCTTCATCAATGGCAAATAAAGCAATCGAAACGCGATCCAACCTTTCGAGAAAATCATCCATTAATAAACGTTCCGGCGACACATAGACTAAATCAAATTCGCCCGCTTCCAGTCGGCACTGTGCTGATTGTTGTTGTTCCATTGTCTGATGCGAATTAATTGCTATCGCCTTAATACCCAATTGTTGTAAGGCGTCAACCTGGTTTTGCATTAACGCGATCAGCGGCGAGATAATAATACCGACGCCTTCACGGCATAATGATGGAATTTGATAGCATAAAGATTTGCCCGCGCCTGTGGGCATCACAATCAGCGCGTGCTTGCCGGCAATGACATGGTCAATAATGTCTTGTTGTTTGCCACGAAATTGTTCATAACCATAGTATTTGGATAATACGGTTTGTGGTGAAAGTTGATGTAAATCAGGCATGAATGGCTCACTCCATATTAGCTCGCGTATCTAAAAAATCCATTTGCATCTCCGTATGATGTGCTTCAGCAAAACGCGCCCCCAAACCTAAGAGACGAATAGCTTGCCCATGTTCAGCCCAGGCTTGTTTTAAAAGCTGATAAAACGTTTCCATTGACAAGGTGAGCACAACACATTCTTTGGTGCTCTGTTTTAAATCACTGAATTTGAGTTTTATAAATTGCTTATGTATGGCACGCTCTTTATACGGTTCTAAACGACGCGCCAAGGTCTCAAATAACGCTGGCAGTTCTTTTTGGCAATGTTCTAAGCTAGGCAAATCTTGCACAAATGTGGTTTCCACACTGACAGATTTACGTAGACGTGCTACTTCAACAGCGCGATCATCAATACCTCGACAGTAGTGATATAAACGCAAACCAAATTTTCCGAATCGCGTGACCAGCATTGCCTGCGTACAGGATTGTAAATCGCCACAGGTTTTGAAACCAAGCGCGTGTAATTTTTCTTGTGTGACACGACCGACACCGGGAATTTTTTTGACCGGCAAGCTACGCATAAATGATGCCACAGCCTGTGGCGGAATCACGTACTGCCCATCGGGTTTGCGCCAATCACTGGCGACTTTAGCCAAAAACTTATTCGGCGCCACACCCGCGGAAGCGGTTAACTTAATTTCCTGGCGGATGTCTTGGCGGATTTTCCGCGCCAAGCGTGAGGCGCTGCCTTGACAAGCGATATTGCCGGTAACATCCAAATAAGCTTCATCCAGTGAAAGCGGTTCAATGCGCTCGGTATAGCGGCGGAAAATAGCGTGCACGCTTTGGGAAACCTGGCGATATTTGGCCATATTCACCGGCAACAGCACAAGATTTTTACAACGTTGCAAGGCTATTGCCGTCGACATCGCCGAATGAAGACCAAATTTTCTTGCCTCGTAGTTGCAAGTACACAACACCCCACGTTGATCAGGTTTGCCGCCTACAGCGACAGGTTGTCTTTTTAAACGGGGATTATCACGGACTTCCACCGCGGCATAAAAACAATCCATATCAATATGGATTATCTTGCGAGTATCATCTAGCATAAGATTTCTCATCTAAAGATCATTGTTTAAAACAAAGTTTGACGTTTCCTTGCCTGTATATTGTATGCCAGTTTTGCTCTTTACAGCACACTTTTGAATAGATATCAAAAAAATAAAGAAGCACAATCCAATTGTATATTGGTATACTATATCATATAGTATTTTTTATCCAATGCTTTTTCTCAGAAAAACTTTTTCATTCATCGCGACACTTCTTTCCCAGATGTTTCTTTTGGGCGGGTTAGTATTTTTAATGGCTGGGACAAAGGACACAAAAATTATATTGAATTAACTTTGATACAATAAGTTATCTTTGTTAATTTTCTAATTAAAATAGCTTATTCTTCTCGCTTATAAAATGAAGTAATGCGACTGCATTCATTATAGATTTCTTTTATTTTAGTAAGCGAGCTCATTACCGAATCTATAAATAAATCATCAATATTTTTTCTTCGCACAAAATCAATAAGTATTTCACGCCTTACTTTATTATACTGATCCATATTTTGAATACCTTGATCAGTTATTTTAAAAGCAACCGCTCGTTTATTTGTTCCCGTTGCCAGATTAATTTTTTGTACATAGCCTAGCTGAAT
>JBCCYM010000010.1:0-31544 GCA_039190005.1 Pseudomonadota bacterium | reverse complement strand
GGCTTCGACAAGCTCAGCCATCCACACGTTGAGTTTGCCTAAGGGCGGTCCCTGAGCCCGTCGAAGGGTGGTCTCTGAGATTGCCCAAGGGTTTAATAGGCTTTCCAAGGCCATGACCAGGCTTCGACAAGCTCAGCCATCTATATGTTGAGCTTGCCGAAGGGCGGTCCCTGAGCTGGTCGAAGGGTGATAAACATCAAATAGAGGTTAATTTTATGAAAACACTATACAAATACAGCATACTATTACTAACACTACTTTGGCTACAGCCAAGCTTTGCCGTATCGCCGATCCAATCTGTTTTACCAATACAACTAAATACCGGTAATCCCTCTCCGTATGGTGTGCCTTCAACAGATATTTACATTCAAGGTAAAAAAATCCCAGTTATTTTTGATACTGGCACGGAAACGGCTGGTGTCATGTTAACCAAACAGGCATTAAAGACGATTAAAGTCAACTTTACTGGTAAGCATATATGTATGTCAACAGCAACTGGTGATAAACAATGCTACCCTGAGTTTATCATTCCCAAATTAAAACTTGGTGATTTTATACTGAATAATGTAAAAGGATTGGAGCAGGATAACATGAAAAAATTTGTCAAAGGTCATTCAATAAAATATACTGCTGCGCTCAAAGATGGTACTATTGGCTATTCGATCATCTCTCAATTCAACGTTTTAATTGATTATCGTCATCGCCAGATTACATTGTACTCAAAAAACAGCTATCCAATTGAATATACTTTTTCTCACTGGCTACATTTGCCATTTGATCATTTATACTCAGTCACCTATATCAACCACAAAGCCAGTATTATTTTTTGGGATACTGGGACAAGCCCATCGATAATCGCTAAAGATGCCGTGGGCAATATTACACCGGAAAAATGTCTCAGCGTTTTTAATCATCCAGATTGTCAACGTTTCATACCTAAAATGTTTACCACTATGAGAGGCATACCATTGCCTAATACCTGGTTTAATATAGTCAACTTACCTTTTAAAAGATATACTGATGCAACAATTGGTACCAACTTCTACCTGGAAAATGAAGTTTTTATCGATTTTGGTAAGAACATGATCTATATTCATCCCTATTCGCAAGAAACTTTATCACAGAAATCAACTTTGCCTCTCACATTTAACACCGGTAATACAATACCTGGTTCAGAGACAAATCTCCCATCAACAATAATTACTATTGAAAACAAACCGATACCACTCATTCTTGACAGCGGTGAATCACAAGTGCCTTTGGCATTAAGTCCGGCAATATTGCAGCAAATTCATTATAGTAAAACCGATAAAAAATCTTGCGCCACCTCTCGTGTAACCGGCAAAATATGTAGACCTATTGTGATTATTCCAAATATAAAAATAGGGCATTTTGAATTGCATCATGTTGAAGCGGAAGTGATGCAACATCTTTGGGGTGGTACCAATTCAAAACAATTTAAACAAACACAGGCTTCAGAAAATGGCGTTATCGGATTACCGTTATTATCAAAATTTAATGTGCTTTTAGACTATGCCCACGCAAGCGTGACATTCTTTCCGCGAGATTTAAAACAGCGTCCGATTGATAGTAAAGATTGGGTTGCTATTCCGTTTTCCGGTCCACTATTAACGCATTTAGTACTGGACGGTACAGCAATGATATTCGGCTGGGATACCGGCGCAGTGCCAGGTGTAATAAAGCAATCATCGGCTGCAAAATTTAAAAAACTTCCTTGTCCTGCTCAGCCGGGTATTCATCATAATAAAACATGTCAACGTATTATTCCCAATACATTACAAACAACAACCGGTGAACCATTAACCAATACCTGGTTTATAATCAGAAAATTTCCACTTGTGGCGCCGTTTGATGGTTTAATGGGTGCTCAATTTTTTAGTCGTCATTTAGTATATTTCGATTTTGATCATCATATCATTTATGTTAAACCTATAGGAGACAAGTAATGCGAAAAATACAATACACCAGCAGATTTTTTAAATGGGTATTCATCATTGCCTTTATCATATTACCAATTACTTTGATCGTATTTTGGTATAAGGCGCCTTGGCCTATGGCCATCAAAGCCGCCCATTATGGCATCAACCTGAGCTATATGCCTAAATTGCCACCACACGCTCACATAGCTGATTCATTCTCAATGACAACCAAATTATTGGGCTTTATGATCAGCCTCATTCCGATGACAATTAACTTATCGGTGCTTTATTTGCTCATCCGCTTGTTCAATAATTTTGAACGCTCGGCAATATTCGCTTTAAAAAATGTGCGTTATTGCCGATGGATTGGTTACGCGCTTTTTATTGGTCAAGTGCTCAATCCTATTCATGAATTGCTGCTAAGCATGGCAGTCACCTGGCAAAATCCTCCCGGCGAACGCATAGCCAGCCTTTCTTTTTCCGGTTCAAATGTTGGCATTTTATTGCTAGCATTATTAATCATATTGATTTCATGGATTATGGGCGAGGCTTATAAACTCAAAGACGAACAGCGATACACGGTATAGACCTATGGCGATTATTGTAAATTTAGATGTGATGTTAGCGAAAAGAAAAGTGCGTTCACGAACACTGGCACAAGCCATCGGTATTACCGAGCAGAATCTATCCATATTAAAAACGGGTAAAGCTAAAGCCATCCGTTTATCGACACTGGATTCAATCTGTCGATACTTGGATTGTCAACCAGGTGATATTCTTGAATTTAGTGACTCGTAAAATTCAATAGATTTTTGTATACTGAACAGAACTAAGTCATTCCTGCGTAGGCGGGAATCCAGGAGAAAAAGGGTTATGCTTATAGTTTTTTCTCTGGATTCCCGCCTACGCAGGAATGACGGGATAAAGAAACGTAGCTTTAAAGTTGAGAAAATTAAACCACGCTATTGCCCTCATAACAATTATCTTGTTGACGCCACTGCTCAGCGCCTGTGGTCAAGACGGACCATTGTATCATCCAGGACAGCTAACACGCTATGGCCCTCCTGATTATTCTATTTTTCATTCAGCCAGCTACTACGCCAAGCAGAAAGAAAAACAAGAACAGGAAGCTTATGATAAAAAATATCATCAGGGAAAATATGCCGATACAAATAATGACGCGAACAGTTCTCAAACCCAGGACGAGACGTCTAAAAGCACTGATCAACCATAATGTCAGTACCGCGACAAAAATTACGCGTTATTGGCGGGCAATGGCGACGGCGATGGCTTGATTTTCCTGATATTGAAGGTTTAAGACCAACGCCAAATCGCATCCGTGAAACCCTATTTAATTGGCTAACACCAGTTATTGATGAAAGTGAATGCCTGGATCTTTTTGCCGGCAGTGGCGCCTTAGGTATTGAGGCATTATCCCGAGGCGCTAAACAAGTCACTTTTGTTGAACAATCCGCTGTAGCCATCGAGCAAATTAAAAAAAACTGTGCCAAACTCAATACCAAACAAGCTGGTTTTTATCATGAAAGCGCTTTTTCTTTCCTGAGCAATACCCATCAATTATTTGATATTGTCTTCATCGATCCCCCTTTTAAACAAAACTTAGCCGAAAAAGTTTGTGATATGTTAATCAAACATTCATTACTTAAGGATTCCGCTTATATTTATCTGGAAGTAGAAAAAGAATATTCCCTGGATAAATTAGTACCAACATGGCAAATCATAAAAGAGAAAACCGCAGGACAAGTGCGCTATGCGCTACTTCGCCCATACTCAGACCCTGTTTAGAATTTTTCAATAAGCCCTTTAACAACCAGCTTTTCAACTGATTGCGCCATCGTCATCATGCCATACGCTTGTCCGGTTTGAATGGCGGAATAAATCTGCGGTAGTTTTTCTTCACGAATCATATTAGCGATTGCCGGTGTGTTAATCATAATTTCCCGAGCGGCGACGCGACCACCGTCAATTCTTTTCATCAACTGCTGCGCGACAACCGCGCGTAATGACTCAGACAACATTAAGCGAACCGATTGTTTGGCCGCGTCAGGAAAAGCGTCAAGAATACGGGTAATCGCCTTCGGCGCTGAAGCGGTATGCAGTGTCGCCAACACTAAATGACCGGTTTCCGCGGCAGTCAATGCCAAGCTTATTGTTTCGGGATCACGCATCTCACCCAAGAGAATAATATCCGGATCCTCACGCAATGCCGCGCGTAATGCCGTGTGGAAATCTTTGCTATGTTGACGTACTTCACGTTGATTGATTAAACAATGTTTACTGTGATGATAAAATTCAATTGGATCTTCAATGGTAATAATATGGAGGTGATTATTGTTGTTAATGTAGTCTATCATTGCCGCCAGGGTGGTACTTTTACCACAGCCTGTGGGACCAGTAATTAGAATAATACCATTAGGCTGACAGCAAAGCTTGATAAAGCCATCGTCTAAACCGAGATCATGAAAGTCGGGTATTTTTTCTGGAATAGGTCGGAATGCTAGCGCTGAACCATGCCTATCCACATAGGCATTCACACGAAAACGACCGATATTGTCACGCGTATAGGCGACATCACAGTCAAAATTATCGCGATAATAGTTTTGTTGATCCTCATTAAAAATCTCAGTGATTATTTTTTGCATGGCACTGTTATCTATTGGTATTGTGTTTAATGCCCGCAATTGACCCTCAACACGAATACGCGGCATTTGATTGGTCACCAGATGCAAATCTGACGCCTTATGATCGATAGTGGTTTGAAGTAATTGATTAATATTCATAAGCAAATCCTCTGCTAATTGAGATGAAAAAATTGGAAGAATTAAACCTTAAAACCGCAGTGGTCCCTGAGCTTGTCGAAGGGTTGTCGCCAAGCGAAAGCACACCATCTTGCCGACAACTGCGGTTTTAAGGTTTAATTATAACAAAGTTTCTGATCACAAAACACAAAAATCAGTTTTATGACATTGACAATCCATATAAAAACAATAACTATGGCATGATAATTCATCGAATTGATATGAAATTACAAAAATCTAACCAAGGAATTAACCACATGCAAAAGAAATCAATAGTTATTACAGGCCTTTTTCTATCATTTATCAGTATAAACAGCTTGGCGTGTACAAGTATTGGTTTTGCCGGCAAAGCTGTGCAAGGAGGCGGCACAATTGTTGCTAAAAACAGAGATAGTAGCTTAACAGGCTATGAACGTCTGCAATTATTTAAACCAAAAGGTAAGCATAGCTATATCGCATTAACCTATACGCGTGGTTTAAACGATAATTACGATTATATTACCAGTGGAACTAACGACGCCGGTTTGAGCATTATGGCAAATGACGCGGCAACCAATTTACTCAAAAACGAAGATCACATTGAAACCACAACCATTAAAAAAATATTAACACGCTATAAAACCGTTGACCAAGTCATGGCTAAGGCGAAGACATTATTTGCCAACAGCAAGCCGGCGATATATCTGATCAGTGACGCTCACCAAGTTGCTAATGTCCAAGTTGGGGATAAAGCACAGTTTGCTATAAAAGTCACTGACAACAGTTACACATGGAATACGAATGCCTACTATTCAGGCAATCTGGTCGCGCAAAACAGATTACAATGGCCTGATATTAAACCAAGAAGTGATAAAATCAAACAGCTATTAAAACAACAAAGCTACCCGATTACTGCTAATCAGACTTTGACTATATTAGGCAATCAAGATGACGGGCAATTTGATGGCATTCAAAGAATGTTTACTACAGCAAAATATCTTATTGTTGAGCAAACGAATCAAGCGCCGCATCTGATCGTTCAGTTTACGATACCCACACAGAAATTTGACCGTTATGACATTGTGCTAAACAAACAATTTTTTAATCGACCAGCCGGTGTTGTGCCAACATCAGTTTACGGTCTATTAGGCAGTCAAAATAAAGCACGTATTGATCAATTTCTTGCCAAGATCAAAGCGCGGCATGATAACAATAAATAATACCATATATATCAGTCACTCCACCTTTTCCTCATCGTTCCCACACAGGTGGTCCCTGAGCCTGCTTGCCCTGAGCCTGTCGAAGGGCCGAAGGGTCGAAGGAGCGCGGGCATAACAGGTAAATCTAATTCCTTTCTGATAAAACTTTAACAAGCGCCGCGGCTTCAGCATAATGTTTATTTTTCCATAATCCATTCAACTCTGAAATGCTGTTTTTCGGCACGATTAAAACTTGATAAGCCATATAGGCATAAAATGGAATATCTTTATTCGGAAAACTACAATTCAGTTGGTGAAGGGGGAACATAATTTTTACCTTATCATCAGATAATGGCAGTGAAAATTTGTCAAAATCATGTTGTTGCCAAGGTGGCATACAACCTTCTCGATCTACCAAATTGGCTGACGCCAATAACACATGGTAATAACCCGACGTGCCAACATCAGCGTTTAAAATATAGCCACCGGGTTTGACTATGTTCATAAAAAACCGGAAAGCGTTAATTTGTTCAGCAAAATCGAGTTGATGCAACACCAAAGTGGCAGTAAGCGCGTCATATTTATTACAATCAACATCATTCAATGCAATCGCGTCGGTAAAATTCAAATCAAAATAATAGACAGCCGCGATCGGACTGTTCGCCTCGCTTTGTCGTTGTTTTAACTTAAGCAGATTTCTTGTATCAACATCCGATACGGCTAATTCAACATTTCTATTTTTGGCACGCAAGTTTGTCACGATAGACGATACGGTGGCATATTCCGGTCCCGAGCCGACATCTAAAATTTTAATATTCGCGCTGGCAGCATTATTTTCCATTAGCAGTTTCGAACCAACATCAATCGCGTATGCTTTTAACTGAGACAGTTGCTCAAAAATAATGGTCAGTCGCGCGTTAAAACCACCACTCTCCCTGTCATGATAACCAATACGATGCGCGAGCAGTGCTTGTAGTCGCGTATATTTTTCAATAAATTCTCCGCTGCCACCAAAACCACCCCAATGCAATATTTGCGCCATACCGATGAATTTTTTATCCTGGGGCACATATTGCATCGATGCCAAGTATTTCGCTAATTGTTCCAGATTGTGGCAGCGGTTAAAAAAACCGCGGGTAGTATCCCAGAAATCGATTTTTTTGTAATTATCCGTCGCGTTAATCAAGGCGTGCATATATTGCTTGCCCAATAAAGCGATATGACGAAGACGGCTCCAAAAATCACTACCATTATCATCGCTCAATTGGTCTATTCTCTCTTGCGGCAAGGTTATGAACGCATAGCTTTCAACACAGTGCCGCGCAAACGCCATCATAATCTTAATCGCTAAAGCAAAGCGGCAAAGCCCTAATATAAATTCAAAAAATAATTTTTCCTGATCACTAAAATTATTGTTTAAGGCGTAAATTTCTTGATAAAGCTTATCCTGTTCAAGATGAAACGCTGCCGGGTTCTCTAAAAAAATAGCACTAAAAATGTTGCTTTGATAATTTTCAAAAGCATTGATGAATGAATGAACATTATTATCTGGTAATGTATCGCGGTAATAATTATCGTATGATGATAATCCGTCAGAAAGCGCCGACTCAATCAGTTGTCTGATTTTTATATCCTGATCTTTAATAGTATCGCTTACAGCGTAAAAATTATGCATCAAGCGCGGCTCCTATATCCCGCACTAATTTTTCCAAACCGCGACGATTTACCGCGGAGATCATTGCCACTGGCGCTTGCCAATTGAGCCGGGAAACAATTTGTTGACAACGTTTTTTATACTCGCTTTCATCGAGCAAGTCAATTTTATTAAATACCAACCAGCGTGGTTTCTTTGCCAGTTCGCTATCAAAATTCTGTAATTCTGTCGCAATTGTCTCAATGGCTTGCAATGGATCACTGCCATCAATAGGCGCGATATCAACGACATGTAATAATAATCTGGTTCGTGCCAGATGTTTGAGAAATTGAATGCCTAAACCAGCGCCTTGTGACGCGCCGGCAATCAATCCAGGGATATCGGCGATCACAAAACCGCGATCATGCTCACTTGCGACCACACCGAGTTTGGGTTGTAATGTGGTAAAAGGATAATCAGCCACTTTAGGCTTGGCGGCAGAAATCGCGCTGATGAGTGTTGATTTTCCGGCATTGGGCAATCCCAATAAACCAACATCCGCGAGCAGTTTAAGTTCCAGACGTAGATGACGTGTCTCGCCAATACCTCCTTTGGTGGTTTGTCGTGGCGCTCTATTGACACTGCTTTTAAAACGGGTATTACCAAGCCCATGATAACCGCCTTGAGCGACTTTAAGCTTTTGCTGGTCGGCAGTAATGTCACCCAACACTTCTTCGGTGTCTTGATCATGGACCACTGTACCTAAAGGCACATGGACATATAAATCTTGACCTTTTTTACCACTGCGTTGTTTGCCCTGTCCATCGCCACCGCGTTCGGCTTTCCATAAACGTTTATAGCGAAATTCAATCAGTGTGTTGTGTTTTTTATCACCAAGCAGATAGACACTGCCACCGTCACCACCATCACCACCATCCGGACCACCAAATGGAATAAATTTTTCCCGCCTGAAACTCATGCAACCATGGCCACCATTGCCGGCTTCAACCTGTATTGTTGCTTCATCAATAAATTTCATGATTGTATTGTCGCTTATTCTAATTCTAATATGAGTTTCGCATTTTAAATGCTCACAGTGCCATGCCTATTTTCAATATTATCGTAACATTTCAATAATTCACACTACTTTTCCCATCATCTCTGCTCTTTCCTTGTCATTCCCATTTTCTCCTCCGTCATTCCCGCGAAGGCGGGAATCCAGAGAAAAAGCTACAGGCATAAACATTTTTCTCCTGGATTCCCGCCTTCGCGGGAATGACGGAGGAGAAATGACACGCAATAAGAAAACTTGCACTGAATTACATACTGAAATGGATAAAAATAGAGATGTACTAAGGCGCTAAACTATCAACATCTATTGGTGATAGTCAAAAACGAACTACTACGCCTCAATAGGCTGAATAGAAACATGCTGGCGATTTTTAGGACCACGTTTATGGAAAAAAACACGACCATCGGCTTTCGCGAACAAGGTAAAATCTTTACCTAAACCAACATTTTCGCCCGGATGCACTTTTGTACCACGTTGACGTATAATAATGTTACCGGCACGCACGACTTCACCGCCAAAACGCTTCACACCTAATCGCTTCGACTCCGAATCGCGACCGTTACGAGTACTACCACCTGCTTTCTTATGTGCCATACTAATTTCTCCCGCTAATTAACAGCAATGTCTTTGCTTATGATTTGATATCGGTAATTTCAACTTGGGTAAAATCTTGACGATGCCCCTGACGTTTCAAGTGATGTTTACGCCGTTTAAATTTAACAATATTGATTTTCTTACCACGACCATGCGCTAATACTTTAGCGCTGACTTTACCGTTGGCAACATAAGGCTGACCTAATTTGATGTTCTCGCCTTCACCAACCAATAATACTTTATCAAAATCAACAGCCGCGCCAGCTTCGACATCAAGCTTTTCAATTTTCAAGCATTGGCCAACGGTCACCCGTTGTTGCTTACCACCTGTTTCAATCACTGCGTACATAATATTTTCTCTAAAATTTAAACTTGGAGAGCGATTTTACGCTATCCGATTGCCGATTGCAAGTATTGATTGCTTATAATTACCCTAAAAACCACAGTGGGGCCTGAGCCTGTCGAAGGGCGGTGACAAAACGGGTAGGCAAATTCGTATCTTGAACAACAATGGGTATAAACGCTTGAATTAAAATAAAATCAATATTACCATAATACATATTGATTAACCTGATGAAAAACGATATGACCTTTGAAGATATCCAAACGCTTGTTGCCGATGAGTTAAAACAAGTTGATGCCCTAATCCATCAACATCTTTATTCATCCGTGTCAATGGCTGAAGAGATTGCCGAGTACATTGTGTATAGTGGTGGCAAACGTATTCGCCCGATATTACTGCTGCTCAGCGCCAAAGCTTGTGGTTACACTGGCGATAAACATATCGTATTAGCGGCTATTATCGAATTACTACATACCGCTACCTTATTACATGATGATGTTATTGATCAATCAGATTTACGTCGCGGCAAACAAACGGCCAACGCTTTATGGGGAAATCAAGCCAGTGTGCTGGTCGGTGATCTGCTGCACGCGCGCTCTTTTCAAATGATTGCCGGACTTGATAACGATGAAGTCACACAACGATTGGCAGCCGCTACCGGTGTGATTGTGGAAGGTGAATTATTACAACTCAATCATTGCCACAATCCTAAAACAGACGAAGACACTTATCTTAAGATTATCCATAACAAAACCGGCAAGCTTTTTGAAATTGCCACCGAAATCGGCGCGATTTTGTGCGACACTGGCGATGACATCAAAACAGCCTTAGCCACTTATGGGCGCAATGTGGGCACTGCTTTTCAATTAATTGACGATGTGCTTGATTACACTGGCAACTCAGAGGAAATCGGTAAAAATATTGGCGATGATTTAGTGGAAGGCAAACCCACACTGCCATTGATTTATGTCATGCAACACGGCAATAACAAGCAAAAAGCGATTGTTTGCCAAGCATTGCTTAACAGTCAGAAGACCGATCTCGACACCATAAAAACAGCGATGATTGAAACAGGCGCGATAGACTATACTCGCAATTACGCGCTTAACTTTATAGAACAAGCCACAAAAGGGCTGGAAGCATTGCCACAATCCACTGCTCGTGACGCCTTAGCCGTTATCGCAAACTTTGCCATTGAACGTCAGAGTTAAAATTATGCTTTTATGATACTTTATATCTCATACATTAAAATTTTAACCACTCGACAGCAAATGACAGGGATTGTTTTAGTATGAAACCTGTAAATCATCTAAGACCACCTCCCATAAAAAAAATACTAATAGTCAGCAGCTCTCATGTAGGACATAATGTTTTTTTGACCCCCTCAGTCCATTTGTTACGAAAATATTATCCGAATAGCATTATTGACGTTGTTTCAAGAAAACCTTTCGCGCTGCAGGCGTGGGAAAAAAATCCTGATATCAATCATACGTTTCATAAAGGTCTAAAATACACTATAAAAAGACTCGCCAAAAATTATGATTTAATTTTCGAAAAAGCCGGTATTATTGATAAAGCTTTTTTAATAAAAAATAATATCTCATACCTTATAGAAGAAGGTCATCACGAAGAGCATTCCGCCGATTCCTTACTCAAGTTAACCGCGAAATTCTTAAATCACACGATTTCTGAAGCGGATCGTCACTATTTCATTACGTTTGATTTTGACGCGATAGAACCTTATCTAAAAGATAAAGGCGATTCAATACTGGTTGGCATACAGCTTGGCAATGGTGCGACAGTAAGATATGGTTCACCATTTAAATTTTTCTTTAGCTCAAAAAAATATAAAAAAAGAACTAAAAAGCGCGCGAAAAAATTATGGGACCTGGATCATTACGTTAATTTTTGTGAGCAATTCAAAGAAAAACGACCTAACACAAAATTTATACTGACAGGCACAAAACAAGAACAGTATCTCGCCAACCAATTTACAAATAAATTTCCAGACGTTATCAATTGTGTGGGCAAGACATCTATTCCATCCTTAGCTGCTCTAATTGACAGCTTAGATATTTTTATTACACATGATACGGGCAGCCTGCATGTCGCTAGTGCCAGCAATACGCCTATTGTAAGTCTTTTTAGCAAAATGAATTTCAAACGGTATGGGCCTTATCCTTACTCGTCCGAACGTCACAAAATCATTTTCAATAAGGACGGCATGTCGCATATCAGCCCGGATGAGGTACTACAGGTCACACTGACAATGCTGCAAGGTCAACAGCATTAAACCTAAAACCCCTAAATTTTAATCATTTCTACATAGGGTTATCAATATCGATAAACTCACAATCGATATCGAATTTATCCGCCAGATGTTCACCTAAGCACTGCACCCCGTAACGTTCAGTGGCGTGATGACCGGCGGCAAAAAAATGCACGCCCAGCTCACGCGCCAAATGAAATGTTTGCTCTGAACATTCACCGGTAAGATACGCATCGACGCCACACTCAGCAGCACGAATAATCTCACTCTGAGCGCCACCGGTACACCAGGCAATCCGCGATATTTTTTGTTGATTAGGGCTAACTACCAACGGTTCACGCCCTAATTTTCGCGCGATGACTCGCGCGAAATCAATCGCGTGTACCGGTGTCGGCAATTTGCCGATTAATCCAACGCCGGTGCCATAAGGTAAATTCATATCATCCTGTATAGCAATATTGAGCAGCTTAGCTAAGGCAACATTGTTACCATAAGTGGCATGGGCGTCCAGCGGCAGATGATAAGCAAATAAATTGATATCGTGTTGCAATAACAAGCGCAAACGATGGTATTGAATGCCGGTAATGGTCGGTTCGTCATTCTTCCAAAAATAACCGTGATGGACTAAGACAGCGTCCGCTTTTTTTTGTACGGCGACTTCCAACAACGCGCGACAAGCGGTGACACCGGTTATTATTTTATCAATACCATTTTTACCCTGCACCTGTAAGCCGTTGGGGCAAAAATCACTAAACATATCTACTTGTAGCAAGTCATGTAAATAAGCCGATAATTGTTTTTGTTCAACCATAAGATTAATTTATACGTTCAATAATGGCACCCAGTGTAGACAATTTTTTTTCAATTGTCACATACCCACGATCGATATGATAGACGCGATCAATCACGGTTTCACCCTCAGCGGCTAAACCAGCTAACACTAAGGCCGCAGAAGCTCTTAAATCGGTTGCCATCACCTTAGCGCCGATTAACTTTTTAACACCGCGACAATACGCCGCATGGCCATCCAATTCAATATCCGCCCCCATACGCCGCAATTCTTGTACATGCATAAAGCGATTCTCAAAAATCATTTCTTTGATATGGCTATTGCCTTTGGCGATGCTATTGATTGCCATCATCTGTGCTTGCATATCGGTGGGAAAACCCGGATAAGCTGCCGTGGTGACATCAACCGCTTGTGGACGTTTAGCCATCCGCAAGGCAATCCAATCATCGCCATAATCAATATCAGCACCGGCATGTTCAAATGTGTTCAGCACCGTGGTCATATCTTCAGGCTTGACATGCTTTAATGTAATGTCACCCTGAGTCATCATCGCTGCCGCCAGCAATGTCCCGGCCTCAATACGATCCGGCATGACCTGATAGCGCCCGCCCGATAATTGTGTTACCCCATCAATGGTAATGACATCACTACCAGCACCTTGTATATTGGCGCCAAGCTGATTGAGAAATGTCGCCAAATCAACAATTTCCGGTTCACGCGCGGCATTATATAACACCGTGCGACCACGCGCCAAACTTGCCGCCATCAGCAAATTCTCCGTACCCGTCACAGAAATTTTTGGCAAATGGATATCGGCGCCGCGCAAACCTTTTTTGGCTTGCGCGTTAATATAGCCTTGTTTCAGCTTGATAGTCGCGCCCATCGCTTCCAATCCCCGCAAATGAATATCAACCGGTCGTGCGCCAATCGCGCAACCGCCGGGCAAGGATATTTTGGCTTGACCAAATTTCGCTAACAAAGGTCCTAATACCAAAATAGACGCCCGCATTGTGCGCACTAAGTCATAATCAGCAAAAAAATTACGCGTGCCACTGGCATTGAGATTCAGCACACCCTGTTCAGTGATATCAAAATGAACCCCCATATCTTGCAGTAATGTCAACATTGTTTTTACATCACGCAGCAATGGCACATTGGTAATCGTTAGTGGTTGGTCAGTCAGTAACGCCGCGGCAATAATCGGCAGGACAGCATTTTTAGCGCCGGAAACTTGCAATTCACCCTTTAGCGATTTGCCGCCCTTGATATAAAGCTTTTGCATACTAGCGAGGTTTATTTTTTTGTTGGCCGCGTTCTTCCGGCGTCAATACCTTTAATGACAAGGCGTGAATATCACCCGCGGCAATCTCATCTTTAAAACAAGCATAGACAGCTTGTTGTCTTTTAATCATAGACTGACCGGCAAAACGATCACTAACGATTGTCGCCATAAAATGATAGCCATCGCCCTCAACATGGCATTCAGCTTCAGGAAAATGTCGCGCGATCAGTTGTTCAATTGTTTCAGTATTCATATCGTTTAAAAAAGTGATTTAATTTTATCAGCAACAGCTAAGCCCAAAGCGTAATTACCTTGTTTATCAAGATGAACACCATCGACATCACTGCTTTCAACATACTGACTGGTGTCTAAAAATTCAATACCATGCACCTGTGCCAATAATTGATAATAAGCGGCAAACTGTTGACTCTCAGCAACATCATGGCTAAAAATAGCTGACATCATGCCTCTCGGTTGTTTAAGTACCGGTGGCGCCATCAGCAATATGCGAGGCGCTTTCTGTTCTTTACCCGCCATGCTTTTTATAATTTCTTCAATACATTTTCTACAACCACGCGCCGCCATTTTAGCGTCAGCACTTCGATGCGGTTGTAGATCATTTGTACCCAGCATTAACACAACCAAATCCACAGGTGCATGGGTATCTAATACCATTGGCAAGGTGTTCACACCGACCCCGAATTTACCGTATGGCGTAAACACATCCTCAAATACAGTTGTGCGTCCATTCAAACCGGATTCGATAATACGGTAGGGATCGCCGAGCGTATGTTGCAAAATACCTGTCCAGCGATCCTTATAGTCAAAACGCCCCATTATCTCTGGATTATAACCCCAAGTTATGGAATCGCCATAACATAACACATTAATCATTATTTATCTCCAGATTGGTCATCGTACTTCAAAAGAATAACTCATGGTATGATGAAAAATATGTAAAGTCAAAATGTTTACCCAGCCTACGGCCGAGATATCACTTGATTTTTTAGTAATTGCTGTGTTTGATAGTAAACCTCAGCGACGGATATTTGATAAAGCTTATTTTTTTGGATCACGATATGGTGGTCAGCTTTTATAGGGTAAAAGGTTTTATTCTGTCCACGAAAAAGAGCGATCACTGGCACTTGCGTCGCGCAAGAAACATGTAAAGGACCGGTGTCATTGGTAATATAGAGATCCAATTTTGACATTAAAACCGATAAAGATTGAACATCCGTTTTTCCAATAAAATTTATGGTATCTGGTACTTTTCTGGTAAAAAATTCCCCCATACATTTTTCATTTTCTGTGCCTGTTAGAATTATTTTTACCTTAGGGAAATCGCGTTTTATTTTTTTAGCTAATTTTATATATTTTTTGATTGGCCAACTTTTCAGACCTAAACTCATAAGGCTATTCAGATAGATATTGGCCCATTGATGCCATTTATGTGAAACAAATTGAACTCGCGATGAACCCAAATGCAAACCAATTAAAATAGTTTCTTCACTGTCAACCTTGTTTAACTTTAATAAATCATTGACTAAATTTATGTGGTGCGCTTGCGGGTAGATAAAATATTGCTTAGTCTCTTCCGGTTTATAATGAAAATGTTCCGCCAAGAATTTAGCAAGCATATCAGCTCTATGCAACCTAAAAGCGTAGAAACGCCCTCTATCCATCTCGTTTACTTCAAAGCCTTGGGTATAAACTGAAGACTTACTAGAAGTATATAAATTATAAATACCATCATAATGATCATAAATATCTTTTAAAGGGTGATCGGTAATCAAAAATAAATTATTGATCGCGGGGTTATAGTTTAACACTTGCATAGCCGGTTTTGAGAAAGCTACAGCATCAATAATTAAATCAGGACAATGATCTTTAAGCTGCTTGATAGCGGGCGTACAAATTACCATATCACCAAGACGGTGCGGGCAAATGATTAATATTTTCTGATGTTTAGTTTTAGTTGTCATTTTAAACATTAAAACGAAAGTGCATAACATCGCCGTCTTGCGTAAGATAGTTTTTACCTTCCAAACGCCAGCGACCGGCGTCCTTCGCGCCCTGCTCACCTTTGTATGTGATAAAATCGTCATAACTAATCACTTCAGCACGAATAAAACCGGTCTCAAAATCACTGTGGATCACACCTGCCGACTGCGCGGCATTAGCACCACGCTTCACTGTCCAGGCACGCACTTCTTTTACACCAGCGGTGAAATAAGTGATTAAATCGAGCAATTGATAACCGGCCCGTATGACGCGATTCAAGCCGGGTTCGTTTAAACCTAAATCTTGCAGAAAATCCATTTTTTCATCATCCTCCAACTCAGCAATCTCCGCTTCAATTTTAATACATACCGGCACCACAACCGCGTTCTCAGTGGCCGCGATCGCTGTAATCTTTTCTAACAATGGATTATCACGAAAACCATTTTCATCAACATTGGCTATATATAATGTTGGTTTAGCCGTTAGCAACTGTGATTGGCGCAGGCAATCTTCTTCTTTATCATTTAATGCTGCTGTCAAGGTTCGCATAGGTAAACCTTGCGCCAAATGGCCTTGTGCTTTTTCCAAGAAGCTTTGCTCAATAACAGCCTGTTTGTCGCCTGACTTAGCTTTGCGTGCCACACGTTGCAACATTTTTTCAACCGATTCCAAATCCGCTAAAATCAATTCCGTCGTGATAGTTTCAATATCACCACTGGGATCAACCTTGCCGCTGACATGGGTGACATTATCATCGCTAAAACAACGCACGACATGAGCAATCGCATTGGTTTCACGAATATTGGCCAAAAACTGATTACCCAAGCCTTCCCCCCGTGCCGCGCCTTTGACTAAACCGGCAATATCGACAAATTCAATATAAGTGGGTATAAGTTTTTGTGGTTTTACCAGTTCAGCCAAACAATCCAACCGTGGATCAGGCACAGCTACCACACCAATATTGGGGTCAATGGTACAAAACGGATAATTACTCGCTTCAATACCCGCTTTAGTCAAGGCGTTAAACAAAGTGGATTTACCCACATTGGGTAAACCAACAATACCACACTTAAATCCCATACTGTTTCCTCATTAATAAAAATTTCTCTATTATCCTTAAAACCGCAGTGGTCCCTTCGACAAGATCAGGGATCACTGCGGTTTTAAGGATTATTACGAAACGATATTATATGACTCTATTTTCACTTCAGCAAAACTTTCCTAAGTAAATTTGATTTTTAGCGTAAGCAATGCTATATTTTCGCAAAAATTCTGTTTGTCAGAGGAGAAAGGAACATGCGTTCTGCCATTTTTGTTTTAACGGCGATAGTCGTCATTATCAATTTTTCTGCTTGTAGTAGTAATCAATCATCCATTGCCACATTTAATGTTTCTTCATCAACGCTCACACTCATCCCAGGTGGTAAACCAGTAATCTTAACCGTCACGTCTACGGGCAACGCGCCAGCTGGCACAATCAGTATTATTTGTAATAATAAAACGCAGCAAAATAATCTTGTCGTCACCATACCAGAAAGTTCCCAAGCCGCCTGTGACAATCTCACTGCCGGACAAACCTGCACCTTTGAAATAGCCGCTCCGGCCACCACCACCTCGACCGATATCCCTGTTTATGCCATTATCAAAGCATCAAATGCCATACCCACCGCGGGCAAAACCGTGACAATCTTTTTTCAAAACCCGATAATAAATGTCACTGTCCCGACCATTCCTAATACATCGCCGCAACAAGGCACTATCCTAAATGCCGGTAATGGCACAGTCCATCTTGGACAACTATCAATTAGCGACACCACGCTCGCCCAGCGTAAAAAACTGAAAAACGCCGCTTTCTGGAATATTACCGATGATCAATGCAGCAATACCACCCTACCACCTAAAGCGCAATGTAATTACAGCTTACAAAATACCGGCACCTTTAGTATTGCTACCCTGTCTGTTCCCATTCTTGGCGCTAATGATGCCGTCATCAATACTATAAATAACCTGGTGACGCCCTTCATCAGCACGACAAATGATTTGCAAGTAGATTTTGGAACAGCACCCTATGTACTAAATCCTAGTGATAATCCACGCAATATTACCGTTACAAATAACTCCGTATTTAATATCCCCTGCAATTTCATTTCCGCCGCGTTTGATCAACAAAGCTTTAACGATAATGCCGACATCACCAATAATTGCACTAACAGCATTGCCGCTAATGGTGGAACTTCTTCTTTCAGTCTACAAGCAAACTCAGTAAATGGCATTCAAGGACTATCTGATAACTTCACTGTTGCTTTTAATGGGCAAACCATTGGTAGCCAAGCTTATACGTTTAGAGATAACGATACTATTCTCTCAACGACAAAGACCGCCATAAATTTTTCTCCCAATCATGTCAAAGAAAGCGGTGATACTACTATCGATGTCACCAATAATGATCAAACTACTTCTGTTCATCTGACTAACATCTACCTCACTCAAGGAAATAGCGGGCCACTACCAACCAGTGAGTATACTGTCGAATGTCCTGGTTTAACTATCCCTAATCAGTTTGGCTATGCTTGCTCTGATCCTATCCAAGCTCAACAAACAATTCAACTTACTATCTATGGTGGTCTCGATACATCGACACCAACTACTGGCAGCTATACACTCAATATCGACGGCGAACTTAATGATGGCAATAACACTCAAACCAACTCTCTTGCCATTCCTACTGAAGTCTTATATCCCGATTTAGACTTCTCTTTACCAACAATTAATGATCTCAGTTTTCACACGGTAACACTTACCAATAACACCGCTGTCCCCGCGCTGATTTCTTCAATTCTTTTAAGCAATAATACAAATTGGGCGTTTGAAGCTAGTAATGACACCTGTGACAGCCTTGATAATGGCATACTCGCCCCTAACGCGTCCTGCGCTTTCAATATTGGCAATACCGGCACCTATGCCACAACAAATATTACGGTCAATGGCGATTGGTTTGATGGCGGCAATGTTGTCACTACATTATCACCCATATTGCCAAACATCACCATCACGCCAAACAACACCCAGACCTTATCCGGCAATGACACCGACACCTTCACCCTCACCAATACTTCTCCATTTATACTCCCCTCCATCGGTACCGTGTTTGATAATACCGCTTTCGGGCAAAACAGTAATGTTCACATCGCCAATAATTGTAACAGCTCAATTGCCGCCAATGGCGGACAATGTACGGTTGATGTCAGTGCCGGTACTTTAGATGGCAATGAAAAAGGCAGCTCGGCGATCATGCAATTCTCGCTCGACAATGATTCTGTGGGTCAACGGGGTGTCGTCCTTGATAACATCATTGAAGTCATGGCAGACTCGACTCAACGCACCGGCGCTTATGAAAAATTACAAGTCACCTACACCGGCTCCTCCACTACCGGTGTACCCATTAATAGTGTCGCGATCGCCAATCCTCAATACCTGGAAATTGCGGCGCCCTTTGGCGCGACACCAGCAGATAACTGTACTGGCGAAACACTCACGTCACTTGAACCCACATGCACCATCTGGCTACACGCCATCAAACAAAACTCACCTCAAGTGCATAATACCACTGTGACAGTACATTATTCCCCTTCGATCGGTGAAAATGATTCGGTCTCTGCCTCAGTACAAGCCAGCACACTGCTCTATGCCACAGGAAACTTTACCCTATTAGGCAATGGCAACACAGCATTTCGAACGGCTGCTTGGAATGGCACCTCATGGCAGGCATTGAGCAGTGGTATCACTGACGGTAACGTTACTGCTATGACTGTTGGCAAATTCGGTAACGTCTATATCGGCGGTAGTTTTATGACACTGGGCGATGGTAATCCAGCACTCCGGGTAGCGGTTTGGAATGGTGCAACTTGGTCACCATTAAATGATGTAAATACAGTCGGCAATGATGGTATTGCTGATGGCAACGTAGTTGCTGCTGCTACAGATAGCAACGGAAATATTTACTTTGGTGGCAGTTATACACTTTTTGAGAACGGCGCAACCGCATTTCGTATTGCCAAATGGGATCCAAACACCAATATGTGGAGTGATCTAGATGATGGTAACAATAATGGCATTGGTAATAGGAATGTGCGAGCCATCGCCATCGATAGTAACGATAATGTCTACGTTGGGGGTAATTTTAACCAATTCGGTGGCGGTAACGCTGTCAATCGTATCGCTGAATGGGATGGTACATGGAATACGTTAAGTGCCGGTCCTAATAATGGCATTGGCAATAGGAATGTGCGAGCCATCGCCATTGATAGTAACGATAATGTCTACGTTGGGGGTAATTTTAACCAATTCGGTGGCGGTAACGCTGTCAATCGTATCGCTGAATGGGATGGTACATGGAATACGTTAAGTGCCAGTCCTAATAATGGCATTGGCGATAATAATGTGCGAGCTATTACCATTGATAGCAGTAACAATGTCTTTACCGGGGGTAATTTTAACCAATTCGGTGGCGGTAACGCTGTCAATCGTATCGCTGAATGGGATGGTACATGGAATACGTTAAGTGCCGGTCCTAATAATGGCATTGGTAATTCCAATATTTGGGCAATGGTCATTGATGGGAGCAACAATGTCTATGCTGCTGGCAATTTCACTCAATTCGGTGGTAGTGGTGGCAGCGCCGTTAATCGTATCGCCAAATGGGATGGCGCATGGAGTCTCTTAAGTGGCACTGGCGGTGGTAATGGCATTGATAACGGTGCTGTGCGTACTTTAGCCATCGGCGCGGCAATTAACATTCAATAATAAATACAAATTAACCTAAAAACCGCGGTGGTCCCCTCGACAAGCTCAGGGATCACCGCAGTTTTTAGGTTTACGCGGTATGCAATTGTGTCATTGCTTTTTCAATAGCGCCGTCTAGTATTGCCGGCAAAACCGTCAAAGCTTTTTCAATGCTTTGGTCTATCAGCACAGTTTCATCAGCGGACGGTTTGCCAAGCACATAATTAACAACTTGCTGACGACGCCCAGGATGACCAACGCCAATACGCAAACGATAAAACGCTTTCGTGCCAGTGGCAGCGGCAATACTGCGCAAACCGTTGTGTCCACCTTCACCACCACTGAATTTTATTCGCGCCGTACCCGGCATTAAATCAATTTCATCATGAATAATGAGTGTTTCTTCCGCTTCGATTTTGTAATAATGCTGCAATGCCGCAACACTTTGACCACTGAGATTCATGTAATCCATCGGTACCGCGACACGGAGAGTATGTCCGCTGAACTCAATTTTGTTACTACTGGCTCTTAGCTTGTTTTCCGGTTTTAGTCGCGCGCCCGCTTCTTTCAACAGTGCTTCGATAAACCAAACACCGGCATTATGTCGCGTTTGTTCATATTCCCGACCTGGATTACCAAGGCCAACGAGTAATTTTATCATGTTGATTTTATAGTATTAATCGCGTAAAAAAGGCGAACAAAACGCTCGCCTTTGAAAAAAATAGATAGATAGCCAACTTACTTCTCAGCACTATCCCCGTCTTGCTTTTCAGCATCGTCAGCCGGTTGCTGTTCATCAGCCTTTTCACCTTCGCCTTCTTGTTCAGCACTTTCCTCAGTCGCTTCAACGGCTTCCGGTTCAGGCTCAGCCTCAACTTTAGGCGTGTGCACCGAAACAAGGACTGGATTATTTTCTTCGCTTAAATTCACCAATTCAACACCCGCTGATAATTTTAAATCAGAAAGATGTAAATTGTCACCAAGCGCTAGCTTACTCACATCCAGTTCTATAGCTTCAGGCAAATCTTTAGGCAAGCAGCGTACTTCAACATCCGCTTGGTGATGTGTCATCACGCCGCCTTCTTGCTTAACACCAGGTGTGTCGTCGGCGCCAATGAAATGTAATGGGACGTGCATCGTAATCTTCTGATTCGCTTTCACACGCATAAAATCCAAATGTTTGATTTTATTTTTATACGGATGGCGCTGTACAGCTTTCAATACCGCCTGCTCACTTTTACCATCAACATTAATGGTAATAATATGCGAGTAAAATGCTTCCTCACCTAAGGCGACAATCGCTTGATCATGGTTAATTTTTATCGCCTCCGGTGATTTACCGGCGCCATAAATAATAGCAGGCACCTGATTGTTATCGCGACGTAAGCGTCGACCGGCACGGGTGCCAAATGTATCCCGTTTTTCAGCATGTAATTCAAAAATATTTGACATCAGTTATTCCTCTTTATCTCAACGCCAGCTCAATTTTTAACCCTAATCAAATCGCAATACGATAACGGCCAGCCTAACAAGGGAGTTAATTATACACAAATTTTGGCAAAAGTGAACAATTTCTACAAATCTGAATAGTATTGATAAATATGGGAAATTACTCGCCTAAAATCATAATAATAGCATATTGTTGCCTATTTAGTTTATGTCGCAGCCTTTCGGGTAATTGATTGGCATCAATGGTTTTTATTTTATACCGGTTTTGACTGGTCAGCATATCAATTTCTTTACCCATATTCGCCAGGGTATGATGACTAAACCAAAAATGATAACTGTATTGTGAATGTTCATAAATCGTCCCAACCCATAGCGGTCTATTTGCCGGTGTCAAAGTAATATGTGCCGACCAAAGATTCAGTATCACTTGCTGTCCGTTCCGATCTTGTTTTACTGCCACAATTACCGGCAACTCTCCATGGTTCCGTCGCGTTATCATTGGTTTGAAATGCGCTTTATTATCGTTGGTTTTTGTTTTATATAATGTCATAAAATAACCGATGGGCGCTAATTGCCAACCATTTTGTTTTAATGTGTACTTGATATGATCCAAGCTTCCCGCCCATTGGACATTAAACAATAAATCAGGATGACCAAAGCGATTATTGTGATACAACGGTATTTCGCTACTTTTTTGTGTCCACCAGCTTGTTTCACGCACATAGCGTTGCTGCAAGCCCTGTTTTGCCGTGCTGATTGCCAAGGTGTAGTTTTTAAATTGATAATACGCGGCAAAGACACCGAATGCTACGAATAAAGTGACTAAAAAAGGAATCACAGCCAGCTTGAAACGCTGTCGTCGTCGATGTGAGACAATGACCAAAAATAAACAAGCCAGCCCTAAAAAAACACCAGCGATAATATCCGTTAACCAATGCACACAGAGATAAAGACGAGACAGCGCTACTAAACCGACAATGGTCAGAACGACACGAAATGTCACAGTCCGCCACTGTGGGCGACCAATACAGATTAAATAAGCCATAAAACCATATAAGGCTGTAGACAAGGCGACATAGCCACTCGGAAATGAAGAACTTGTCGGCACGGCTACGGCAAGACTTAAAGGACGAGGATGATAAATCAGATGTTTAAACACAAAGGTGCTGACACTGATCAATAAAAGCAATAGCAACCAATGCAAAGCGGTATACCACTGCTGACGAATCATCAAATAAATCAGTATGACAATCGCCATAGGGAATAGAACATTCACCTGACCGAAGGTACTTATACCGAGCATTACCTTTGTCGTTGGCGGGTAATTGAGACTACGAAAAAAATTATAGGTAACACTGTTCCAACTATCCAATACTGGGTTATGGAAAATAGTGTTGACCAGAAAGAATACAAATAAAACAGAACAAATTAACCACAAACACAGTAGCGCGAATTGACCAGCATGATGCTCAGGCACCTCCGGATGACGCAGCAGTCTTCGCAATACCAGCCAACGTTGGCTTTTTCCCATCGCATACCAAACGCGATTGACAAGATAATAAAAATATTTACTTATCTTGCGATAGGCGAAAGCAATCATCCAGGTAACTAACCAGATGAGCAACAGCACCACAATAACGCCTATAAACAGTTTTTTCTCCATACCCGCCGGTATCGACAAACTGATCGCGCCAATTAAAAATCCTGGCAACATATAGGCAATGGCCCAAAGAATTGCCGATGGTGTATCAGCCACATAAAATTTAATGACCCGCATTCTTAACATGCCGGCTACCATGGGCACAAAAGGACGGGTGACGCCAACAAAACGACCGATAAAAATACTTTTGCCACCGTGTTTTTCAATAAACGCTTCGCCTTGGTGCAACCATTGCGGATTTTTGCGGAAAGGCCAGATATTTTTTATCTTGTCCCGATAATAATAGCCGAGAATAAAACCCACTGTGTCGCCGGCAATCGCGCCAAGAATCGCGGCTATCAATGTCAAATCCAGCGGTATCACCTTACTACCAATCAGAATGCCGACAACCGTCATGGTGACTGATCCAGGGATAATAAGACCAATAACTGGTATGGATTCACTAAACGCAATTAAAAAGGCGGCAAGCACTCCCCATTGAGGATGATGCTGCAACCATTGAATCATTGCGGCATAGTAATGATCAAGTTGATTCATCATAGTTCAGTGAAGCTAATCTAAAAATAAACCACAAGGTCATTCCCACGCGGGCGGGAATGATGGGCTATGTGGATGTTGAACTCGCGACTTTTTCATTTGCCGCTTGCGTGAACTTTTCAATAGTAACCGTAGTCGTGACTTGTCGCTTACTATCACCAAACCAGCGATGGAAAGTATAGGCAATGGCATCCATAAAACGGCTTAATACACCACCTTTGCTGTCCGCCTGTAACGCCACGATAGGGATACTTTGTATGGTTTGATCACCTACACTCACTGTCATCGTGCCAATCGTCTGACCTTTATCAATGGGCGCTTTTAAATTATTATCAAGCGTTGTCGTAATCTTGGCATTTTTAAATTGCGTTCGGGGCAAGGTAACATAAATAGCGTTCGGCGAACCCACCGGCAAATATTTATCATGACCATACCAAACACGCACATTATCGACAGCTTGTCCGGCATCATAAAGTTTTTGTGATTGATAAAAGCGAAAACCATAACGCAGCAAAGCAATGCTATCACCACTGCGCTCTTCATCAGTTGCCGCACCAAGCACCACTGACAATAAACGCGTATTCTCTTTTTTAGCTGACGCGATAAGACAATAACCCGCTTCTTTGGTATGCCCTGTTTTTAACCCATCAGCACCGGGATAACGCCACAATAAACGATTGCGATTTGGTTGACGAATATTGCTGTAAGTAAACCACTTGATGTTGAAATACTTATATTCTTGAGGAAAATTAACAATAATCGCCCGTGCTAATAATGATAAATCATGCGCTGTTGAGACATGATCAGGCGCGGGCAAACCGGTTGGATCGGAAAAATGTGTTTGTGTCATACCAAGTTTTTTTGCCTGTTGATTCATTAACGACACAAAACTATCCACTGAACCGCCGACATATTGCGCCAAAGCCACCGCGGCATCATTCCCCGAGTCAACAATAACGCCTTTAATTAAATCTTCAACCGTTACCTCAGTGCCGACTTTGACAAACATCTTCGAACCACCGGTCTTCCAAGCTTTTTCACTGATCCTCACTTTGCTATCCAGTTGAATACTACCGTTTTGAATGGCTTGGAAAGTAAGATAAAGTGTCATTAATTTAGTTAAACTAGCGGGTTGGCGCGATTGGTCTGCATTTTTTTGCGCAAGGACTTTACCACTGTTAACATCAACAAGCACATAAGCGGCCGCGTTAATATCCGGCGCGCTTGGCACAACACTGGCAGCGGTATTTTGTGCCAACGCGTTTGTTAGGACAACACCTCCAAAGACTAAGATTGATATAACGCTAAAAAAGCTTAGTTTCTTCATCTTCTTCTCTTTCCTCTTGTCTTAGTAAATCAAACTGAAAAACCGCGGGCTTAGGCGCCACTTAGGTCTAAGATCAATTCTATCGTCTCAAGCTAAAAAAAGCAAAAAATTTTCATTTTAGGGCTAGACAAAACTTATCATTTCGTCTAAGGTAGTCAATGTGTCTTTTCTGACACAATCCATTGTAAATTTCTCCCAGCTTGATTACGTTCACTTTTTAAGGTGGAGAAATCTGTTTAATCCCAAACGTTATAAGGAGTTAATTATGCGTTTATTATATATCATAACTACTATCACGGCTTTATTAAGCACAACAACAATAACATTTGCCGCCACATCAGTCGGCGACACAAGTCAACACACGCCTACCTCGATGACGCGAGAGCATCATCCCGCATCGACAAGCGCGAATCAGCAGGTAAATATCAATACGGCCAGTGCCGAACAATTACAAAGCGTCAAAGGTATTGGCGCGACGCGCGCGGCTGATATTGTCGCTTACCGTCAGGCTAACGGCCCCTTTAAATCCATTGACGATTTAAGCAATGTCAAAGGTATCGGGCCCGGATTAATCAACCGGATTAAGTCCGAACTTACGGTTCAGTAGACCATAAAAAACCACCTTACTACTACTATAGCAAGGTGGTTATCTATGTATTATCCGTCGAAATAATTTTACTTGGCAGTACTACCGCAGAATAATAATCTGCTTACTAAGGCGCCAACACAAGCGCCGATGAATGGCATCAATAAATAATCCCAACCCCAGGCTTTGGTTGCCAAAGCGACGGCTGGATTCAAAATACCATAAGAAGCATTATGGGAAATAGTCAAACCAATCAACAAAGATGTGCCAACAATAAAACCACTCATCATTTGATTAATGTTTTTATTATACACGGTGGTTAATACACCAAAGGCAAAAAACGCGGCGCCCAAGGCTTCACCGATGCCGCTGAATAATGTCGAATGATGGACAAACAACCACTGTTCCTGCCCAATAGGCACATAGCGCAATACCAACAAATAAGCTAAAAACGCGCCGATAACCTGAAAAATCACATAGCCGATAAAATTCAGCAGACTGATTTGTCGGAAAATAAGCATGGCAAATGAGATTGCCGGATTAATATGACATCCGGAAACATTGCCGATTAAATAAACCGCTAACCCCAGCGTCAACGCCGCAGCTATTGGTGTGGCAAGTGGGAAAGGTGTGCTCGGTGTTAATGTGATCAACACAACCATTGCCAGAATAAATGTGCCGATGAGTTCAGCGAATAGTTTTTGAAAAATAGTACAGTTCATTTTAGTTCCTCATGTTAATAAAAAAGTAAAACGACCGTGTTTCAAGATGTGAATACTCATATCTAAAAACACGGTCGACAACTATAAAGTTCAATTATTACGACTTCAGCGCGTCACGCACACCTTTGCCATAAGCAGGATCAATCTGATCAAACAAGGCGCACTGCTTCTCAACAATCTCTGCCGGCACACCTTGCATTGCCGCAGCAATGTTTTGAAATAAACGCTGCTTCTGTTGATCATCAAACAGATTGAATAAATTACGCGGTTGAATGAAATCATCATTGTTCTCACGATGATTGTAACGATCAGCATCCCCGGAAATAGCCAGAGGCGGTTCAGCAAAACGCTTATCTTCTTGTGCACCATTCATGCTATTTGGTTCATAATAGGCGTCAGTACTGCCACTGAGATTTTCAAAGAAACGCATTGAACCATCTTTGTGGTAATGATGCACAGGACAAGTTGGTTTATTCACAGGCAATGCTTCATAATGCGTGCCAATGCGATAACGATGCGCGTCAGCATAAGAGAAAATACGCGACTGCAACACTTTATCCGGTGAGAAACCGATGCCGGGCACAATATTAGAAGGCGAAAACGCAGCTTGTTCAATTTCAGCGAAGTAGTTTTCCGGATTTTTGTTCAGCTCGACAATACCAACCTCAATAAGCGGATATTCACCGTGCGGCCACACTTTGGTTAAATCAAATGGATTGTATGATGTTTTCAGCGCGTCTTCTTCCGGCATGACTTGCACACACAGTTTCCACTTGGGACAATCACCTTCTTCAATGGAGTAAAATAAATCCTCTTGTGTGGATTCACGGGTTTTACCAACAACCTCGGCTGCCTCATCATTAGTCCAGTGCTTATGACCTTGCATCGTTTTAAAATGGAATTTCACCCAGTAACGTTTATTGTCGGCACTGATTAAACTAAACGTATGCGAACCATAACCATTCATGTGACGAACCGTTTGTGGTAAACCACGATCTGAAAATAAAATGGTCACTTGATGCAAACTCTCCGGTGATTGTGACCAAAAATCCCACATGGCCGTGCCACTACGCAAATTAGTTTTAGGATGACGTTTTTGCGTATGGATAAAATCAGGAAATTTATAAGGATCACGAATAAAAAACACTGGTGTGTTATTACCGACCAAATCCCAATTACCTTCTTCCGTATAGAATTTCACCGCGAAACCGCGCACATCACGCTCCGCGTCCGCGGCGCCTAATTCACCGGCAACCGTAGAAAAACGCATTAATAAAGGTGTTTTTTTACCTATCTTAGAAAAAAGACTGGCTTTGGTATATTGAGTAATATCACCGGTGACTGTTAATTCACCATAAGCCCCCCAACCTTTGGCGTGCACCACACGCTCAGGAATGCGCTCACGGTTTTGATGGGCTAATTTCTCAATCAATTGATAATCTTGTAACAGAACTGGACCACGCTCGCCCGCGGTTAACGCGTTTTGGTTATCAGCAATAGGATTGCCGGCGGTGGTAGTGAGTATTTTCTTGGACATAGATGCTTCTCCGAAATTTAATTATTACCATTCCCATTATTGTATAAAAAATAGATAAAAGTAAACCATTTATGTCATAAAATAGTTAGAGATAGCTCTAAAAACCACAGTGGCTCCTGAACCTGCTTGCCCTGAGCCTGCTTGCCCTGAGCTTGCTTGCCCTGAGCTTGTCGAAGGGTCGAAGGGTCGAAGGGTCGAAGAATTGGCGACAAAATGAGGACACAACCCTTGAGCAAGCCCAAGGAGCGCGGCATGGCTTTACTATATAAATCAAAATATTGCGCTATCGCTTGGCGATCAAGCGAGGTCTTTAGCATTATAAAATAATTGACCATTAACTAAAAACAACCAAAAACTTACAGTAGCAAGTAGAAAACCATTGAGCAAATTAATACTGCATGGAATGTATGGAATATATCATTGCACTCCTCTTCTCGGCTTTGGTCCTATTTTGGCGGGTATGAGTTTGCCGCGCTAGTGTTCTTTATTATCTCAACTGTACTGGCTGGATGGGCAATTACATTAAAAATCAATACCACAAAAAAAGAAAAATCTATCCTTAAAATTCATTGGCATCCTTTGCGGTATTTTATCGGGCGTTTTTTGTGCCTCACAAGGCGCGGCTTATGGGGTTGTCGCGGGTAAAATCAAACCAATCGCCTTCGCGCATCACTATCATATGTTTCAAGTTTTAAACCCGATTTGGCTACCTCTTTTCATTGCCGCGTTTATTTCATATTTTGCTTATCATTACTTTATAATTTCCAAACATAATTACGCCATGAAAATCAAACATCCTAACACAATGATATATTTCCTGATTATGGGTTTGCTTTATTTCTTACCGCTCATAGTATATGCCAAAGCCGTTGCCATGTTAGGCAATTTAGGTTCAAGTATTGCTTGGCCGTTAATGATGTCATTTATAATTGTGGCTTCCAACATTCTCGGTTGGATAAGAGGTGAATGGAATAACTGTCGCTCTCAAGCGATTAAGCTTATTTTATTATCATTGGTTTTTACTATATTCACGGTGTTTAGTCTAGGCATCGCCGAAAAGTACAATCTTCATACCTATCCTGCTATAACACACACATGTTAATTAAAGTTGTTAAATGAAAATTAAAGTCATAGATTCAATAAACTGCCTTGGGCAATGAATCACACCCACTGAAAAATAGATAATTTGATTATTTTTGAGAAAAAATTAAAATATTTTGTTGACAAAATATTTTGACATTAGTAGTGTAATTGATAGTTTAATAAAGGATTACAAATGTCAAAAAAACTCAATTAAACACAATGATTAATCAACCACAACAGGAAATTACACAGGTGACTCATCAACAATTTAGAGCTCATGAAGCCAATAACAGGGAAGAAATTATTAAACACGGAAAAAAAACACAACGTCTATATAAGAAACTGGAAAGTTTACAGAAAGATAAAGATTCAGCTTATCAAATAACACTTAATTGCCATGACAAAATAAAAGTAACAGAATAAGTGTTGTCACATTTTTGTAAATGATTTACAAAAATGAGGAGATATGACAATGCTAGTAAACATACAACATAATATGAGAGCTTTCTACCAAAGTTGTGTGTATGATGGAAGTGTCGGTGCTGATCATGGGTATAGAACATGATGTACGGGAGTGGGATCAGCTATTGACATTCGATGCTTAGCATATAGCAATTCCTCTACAAAAATTACCAATACGTTTTGGCTTGCAACCAAAACGCAATCAAAAACGATGTCCCTTCAATATGAAAGACAATAATACGGTTTCAGAAAAAGCGAGTTTACACTTTATTATCACCTTAAGAAAGGATTATAATAATAAACTAAATTTCTATAATATATACAATACCAATGAACACTTATAAAATTGCCGCTTCTATCTTATCCGCTGATTTTGCCTGTTTAGGTAAAGAGGTGGAATCGGTATTAGATGCCGGTGCTGACATCATTCATTTTGATGTGATGGATAATCATTTTGTGCCTAATTTAACGATTGGTCCGATGGTTTGCCAAGCTTTACGCCATTACTGTCCCAAAGCGATACTTGACGTGCACCTGATGATTGAACCGGTTGACGCGCTGATACCAGCATTTGCGAAAGCTGGCGCTAATATGATTTCGTTTCATCCACAAGCGACACCCGATGTTCAAGCGACAATTGATTTAATCCATCAGCACAACTGCCAAGCTGGATTAGTCATTAATCCGGACATCGCTGTTGATGTGATTAAAGATGTTATTGATTGCCTGGAATTAGTCGTGCTGATGTCGGTTTATCCCGGATTTGGTGGTCAACAATTTATTCCAGAAACACTGGATAAAATACAACAAGCACGGCATTTAATTGCCGATCGCGATATACCTATTGAAGTTGATGGTGGTATTAAAGTTGATAATATTGTTGAGGTCGCCAAAGCCGGCGCTGATATTTTTGTCGCTGGTTCGGCTATTTTTAATACCGATGATTATAAGCGCACAATTGATAGTATGCGCTTGGCATTAACAAAATCAAGATGAAATTTATACTAATCTCACGAAACAGCGAATAAAACCTTTTGTCGAGAAGAAATTAGGAATGCCATATATGTTTCATCGGGATAGAGTTGTTGATTTTTATCCAGAGTCTACGTAGAAAAATAAGTAGACTTAAAAAAGTCAAAAATAGGCCATTCAAGACCTAATTCATGATCCATGCTCAACGTGGCATACATTTGTTTTAACCGTCGACTTTCTTTCTCAAGTTGCTTCAGACATCTCAATTTACTGATACTCATACCGCCATATCTTGATTGCCATGCATAAATTGTGCTCTGTGCTACCCTATACTGCACGATAGTGTCGGCACTGGCACACCTGATTCATAGGCTTTTAATACCTTTATGATTTCAACTTCACTAAATGGTTTCTTTCTCTTTCTTATTACCCTTTATTATTTTTTAACACATTGAACATCTCTCAATTTTTACAATTATGACATGGCGAATTTTGGGGGGGGGGGG
>JBCCYM010000009.1:0-34402 GCA_039190005.1 Pseudomonadota bacterium | reverse complement strand
TGATGGAAAAATCGGCGTTAAGGTGCCAAAACTGATAAAACTACATCTTGGTGTGGCAACAAATATGCCCAGCAGAATAATAACCAGCAACGCGACAATAAAACCTGGCACACGGCCGATCTGCGCGAAGAAGTGTTTGTAATTGCCGTGATAAAGTGAAATAGCAAATAATCCTAATAGAGGAATAATAATGCCGGCAATTAAAAAGCCTAATAAACCAAATAAAACGTTGGGTCCTGAGTGCGCGCCAACAGATAAAGGATAAATTAAGTTACCCGCGCCAAAGAACATGGCAAAAATGGCAAAGCCAACAATAATTGTAATGGATAGTGTGGTTCGTTTGTTTAGTTTTTCTATCATAATTTTTCTCTCCGTTGTGATTTTGTAAAAATAAACAATTATCTAAGTAATCGTTATACTGTTAGTTTCTAATTGTGTTTTGTATTCGATGGACCTTGTTTTGCCGAACACAATTGAAGTCAACAGCAAAACAAGCTGATCACTCGTTGCACCACGACTGCATTTAAGAAAGATAGGAAAGATTTTGCCGACAGGATGTCTGCTGAGAATATGGATGATAATTTTAAATTTATATTCATTTTTCACGTAATGGACAAAACTCAAATTTAATTATACACTTTTCAAGTTGTAAGTCAATTGTTTTTTATTTCGAGCCGCTATGATTTTTGATGCCCATTTTCATATTATTGATCCGGATTTCCCGTTGGTGGCAAATCAAGGATATTTACCAGATGCTTTTACGGTATCCGATTATCAAAATAAGTTAAATCATCTGGAAATAGTAGGTGGCGCTGTTGTTTCCGGTTCTTTTCAGCAATTTGATCAGACATATCTTGTCGCTGCTTTATGCCAGTTAGGTGATCAATTTGTCGGCGTTACCCAACTGCCAGTTACAGTAAGTGATGAACAGATTATCAGCTTACATCAACAAGGTGTGCGAGCGGTAAGATTTAATTTGTATCGAGGTGGTTCTGAAAACATTGAACATTTATATGCTTTTGCTAAACGTGTTTATGAGTTGACTAAATGGCATGTGGAACTTTATGTTGATTCTACCCAACTGGGGGAAATAAAAAACATTATATTGTCATTACCTAAAGTGAGTATTGATCATTTAGGTTTGTCAAAAGCGGGGTTGCGCGATTTATTTGCGTTAATTGAGGCCGGCGTTTATGTCAAAACAACAGGACCGATGCGTGTTGATTTTGAAATACCACAGGTTTTGCGACAGATTTATGACATCAATCCTGACGCGTTAATGTTTGGTACTGATTTGCCTGGTACCCGCGCGTCACGACAGTTCTCGATGATCGATTTAGATCTTATTCAACAAACGTTTGCTCACAATAGTAAAGCTGTTGGGAAAATATTGTATCACAATGCTAAGGCATTTTATGGCGTATGAAAAAGCACGCTTGTGAGCGTGCTTTTTCGACCCTTCGGCAGGCTCAGGGCAAGCAAGCTCAGGAACCACTTTTCGATAGACTCATGGAGAGGTAAATGTCTCACGTTGAAGTATATTTCTATTCTTTATTTTCCAGTGACACTTTCATTCTTTTAACATAATGGTAAAAGCTGATGAAAGCGAAGATAAAAATAACAACACTTAATACTAAAGCAATGGGTGAGAAATTTTTACCTGTCAGTGCTAAAATGTTTTCTTTACCCGTCACGCTGATAATGCCAGAATTGATAATGCCAAATATCGCTTCGCCGACAATTAAACCGCAAGCTAACAGGACACCGCATCGTTCAATAGTGGCGCGATAGTGATTGTTAGGAAGTAATTTACGTTTGACCAGATAAGATAGTACACCACCACAGATTACCGGTAACGCCAGTGATGAAGGTAAATAAATACCCAACCCCACGGCAATCAATGAAATCTGAGGTAATTTTTTTGGTGTAAAAAACAGCGCGTTTATGAGTAGAATAGCGACACCAATGCCGACACCAATAAGCAACATATTCCAGTGCATATGATGACTAATAATACCTTTTGCAATAGCTGCCATCAAGGTTGCTTGGGGTGCTGTAAGCGCTTGTTTTGGATCCATGTGAGGATTTGGCAAGGCGCCAACAAATCCGTAAGCATGGTAGAGTTGGTTTAAAACGGGTGCTATAGTAGCGGCGCCAACAATTGTGCCAAATATAAGTACGACTTGTTGTTTCCATGGGGTCGCGCCGACCAACTGCCCGGTTTTGAAATCTTGTAAAGTATCGTTGGCGATACCCGCGGCCGCGACTGAAGCCGTTGTCACAAAAATGGTGAGACCGATAGCAAAATGTTCCAATTGCGCGGTGGTTAAATTATTATGCATGTTATTTAATAGATAGCTAAAAAATAAAGCAAGAATAATGGTCGCTATAATCACAACACCGGAAATTGGCGAATAAGATGAACCGATGAGTCCAGCCATATAGCCACAGGCAACCGATGCAAAAAAACTGATAACTAAAATAAGCAGTGTAGCCAGCACAGTTATGGTAGTGGTTGTGCCAGCAGAATAGGGTACATGCGTGAGATGGATAAAGTAAGCAATAACAGCTATCAATAGCAGTGTTAGTAAAAAAACACTGCTTAATACCCAGATGATATTAATATCGCGTTCATGTAGCGGGATATCATCATGTTGATTAAGACGTTTTTTTATCGCTGTGTTAAATGATGATTGAACGGCTGTAACGATTGGTTTTATTAACAGGATAATAATCCAAATTGAACCAATACCGATGACACCGGCACCGATAAAACGCACGTGTTTTGTCCAAGTTGTCATAGCAATATCTGCTACAGACATTGCTGTATGGGCATGGTGCAAAGATAATATTGGTACGGCAACACCCCATGAGATGATAATGCCCAAAACTACTGATAAACAGGTAATGAGTCCCACTAAATAGCCTGCGCCAACTAAGGCGAAAGAAAACTGGAATCCTAGACCACTTACCATACCAGCGAATTTGACAAAATAATCCGTTGAGTTGGCGAAGAGTCTAAAACTATTGCTGCATAAATTAAATATAAACGAAAAAATTGCGGCAATACTGAGATCTTTTAGCGGATGTCCAAGTTGTTCCTTGCTATCGGATGTGTCAGTATGACCAACCTGTAGCACTTCAGCCGCGGCGCGCCCTTCCGGATAAGACAAGTTGCTATTCACAACTAGAGCGCGACGTAGTGGAACGCTGAATAACATACCTAAAGTCCCGCCAATACTGCCAAGTAAAAATGTTTGCCAGAAAGGAAAACCCTGCCAGAATCCTAGGATAACCAGTGCCGGCAAGATGAATACCATGGCAGTAATTGTGCTGCTTGCTGAGACCATGGTTTGCACAATATTATTTTCTAGAATTGAACCATGTTTTAATACACGGAAAATAGACATGGAGATGATGGCTGCCGGAATTGAGGTCGCGAAGGTAAGTCCGACTTTTAGCCCTAAATAAGTATTTGCCGCCGTGAATAAGATGGTGAAGATGAAGCCGATGATTAAGCCTCTAAACGTTATTTCACGCATGATTTTCTCCCCTTTTGTGTTTGAATTAAAATCTAGTTTATTAATCTATCAGTGATGTAAATAAACTAACTTGGTGCTGTTGATTGTGTTGTAGGCTTTGTTGGGCTTGTCCTACCCAACACAATCATTATTATAGAGAGTAGAACAAGCAGGGCGTTCGTGAAATAATCACTGAGAAACAGGTAAAAGAGAAAGTAAAACTAAACAGAGATTTTTGTTGTTTTGTATTTTTCATTATTAACAGCATAGATTAAATTTATCTGAACTTATTTTTAAGCATTCCACTGTTGTAAGAAAAAGTCAAGGATTTTTTAAAATATTTATTTTGAGGTTCCTGCGCTCGTCGAAGGGTGGTTCTTGAATTTATCGAAGGACATAACAAGCTTTCCGAGAGCACTCTTTGGCTTCGACAAGCTCAGCCATCTATATATGTTGATGCTGCGAAGGACAGTCCCTGAGTTTATCAAAAGCAAATAAAAAAGCCGAGGTGATATCACCTCGGCTTTTTAGATTAGAACAGTTTAGTATTAATAAACAGTCGTGTTTTCTTGTTCAACAACGGCTGTTGGAATACCATCTGTTGTCACTCTAGCTGTGGTATTTTTACTACCAGGTTTCACTGCTTTGACATCAATAGTAAAGTTTTCAGTTTGACCTTGTGGTAATTTAGCCACGGAGAAAGTAACATTTTGACCATTCACCGTACCGTTATTTGAAGCGGCTACTGGTTGCAATGTGTCAGGTAATGTGACACTGATATTCACATTGCTGTCATCAGCTGTCCCTTGGTTTTTAACGCTAAGTTGATATTGAGTGGTTTCACCAACAAGCAGTGAATCACGCGTATCAACCATTTCAACTAACAGTGACGGTACGCCTTGCCATTCAGTACAAGCTTGGGTGTTGTCATTGAGATCACCCGCCGCGACTTGTGCCTGGTTACACAATGTACCAGCAACACGGCTTGTTAAACTGACATTAAATTGTCGGCTGCTGCCAGCAGGCAATTGGTCAATTGTCCAAGTTGCTGTATTGCCTTGAACATTAGCACCTGTCGCCGAAGTAATACGTGTGTATTGTGGCGCGTTATCAGTGACAGTGACATTAGATAACGCAACATCACCTGGATTATTAACAGTTAAAGTGTAATCTGCTTGTTGTCCAAGGCGAGTAGTGCTTGTGCCTGTTTTGCTAATGCTAACCATAGGTTGATAGATGGTTGTACAAGCTTGATCTTCCACCATAGGATGATTGCTTGCGGTCACCTGAGCAACATTACAAAAATCACCACGTTCATTGCCTGTCGCGTGGATAATAATTGGTTGTGTGCTTTGACCTGGTTGCAATTCACCAACATCGTAGCTAAGTGCCGGTGTATCCATACCGCGTAATTGTGATGGCAGTTGATCGACAACTTTCACATCTTGTGCGGCCATATTACCATTGTTTTTAACAACGATTTGGTAATCAAACTTGTTGCCAAGACGAACATTTGTTGGCCCAGTTTTTTCGATCTGAAGATCAGGTTGACCGACAAAGAATTCATGACAGGTTCTTGGTTTAGCATCAACAGTGGTACACATGCTTGACATGCCTTTGGTATTAGATTTTAACCAAATTCTGATCGGCTGCATATCATCACGATCCATTTGGTCAAATTTCCATACTAACTTGTTGCCTTGTTGTGTAGCAGCAGGTTCTGTTTTTACTACAGTCGCACCTGCGGGTACGGTATGCGTAATCACAATATCTTGTACTGGTTTTTTAGCATAAACATCCATTGCCGTTTCAAATGTTTCGCCAGCGGCGACATTTGATATCACATGGTTAGTTACGTGTAGTAGCGGGGTATCAATGTCTGGTGAATGACCTGGGACATAGGTGTCAGAATAATGCCAGTCAGGCGCAGTTGAACCCGCGTAATTGCCTTGTGAACTACAGGCGGCGAGACCAAGCACGGATAGCATAATCACAGAAAGCTTGAGTAAGCAGTTTTTCATAATTTTATTTCTCCTTCAATGTGTGAGTATTATAAGGTTCTATAATGAAACATTAAGTAACAATAGATGTCAAGGAATTTTAATGAAAAATTATATTGATAGAATCAGGGCGGCAATATTGTGTTTTTGCAAGGTTTCCTGGGCTTGTCGCGCTCGCGCTTGTGTTTTAAAGTGACCTAATTGCACGCGATAGATGACTTCATTACCTTTGATATGCTGGCGAATAATCGCTTTATAGCCTAAGGTTTTCAAACGCTTTTTAAGCGCATTCGCCGGAGCGATTTCCGTGCTTGAAGCAAGTTGTAGCATGAAATAAGGATGTTTTGGTGCCGTCACTGTTTGCTGATTAAATTTAAAATCGATTGCGCTTGATGGTTGAGTGGGCGATTGCACACTTGCCAACGCTTGTTCAGCCAGTCGCTTAACCGGTGTGGCGTCTACAATCTTAGCCGAGGCGGTGTGTTGATTGGATGTGGTGGTGCGTTTTGTCAGATCCGGATGATCTTTTGTCATTAACCAAAACAGCCCGGCAATAATCAATACAATCACCAGCAAGGCAATAAGGCGCGCGAGTAAGTGTTTATGCTTGCTCTCGGGATTAGCTTTGTTGCTGGATTTGCGCGCGTAATCTTTAGGCATTACATTTCCTCAGGCGCGGAAACGCCCAGCAAGCTTAATCCATTGGCGATAACTTGTTTTACCGCGGTGATAAGGTTAAGACGTGCTTGTTGTAAAGGGGCGTCATCTACCAGAAATTGTTCAGTATTATAGTAACTATGAAAATAAGCCGCTAATTCGCGTAAATAATTACTCAGCAGACAAGGTTCGAGGCGTTGTGCCGCTTGAATGAGTGTATCTTGGTAATCATTGAGATGATCAATCAGTGCTAATTCACTTTCTCGCGTTAATAAGGCCAGTGTTGTTGAATCAATTTTCCGCTCAAACGGGCGATTTTGATTTTGTTTGTATTGTTTGAAGACACTGCAAATACGCGCGTGGGCGTATTGAACATAATAAACCGGATTTTCATTGGAATGTGATTTGGCTAACTCAAGATCAAAATCGATATGTTGACTCACTTTACGCATCACATAAAAAAAACGAGTCGCGTCGTTGCCGACTTCCTGGCGCAGTTCGCGTAAGGTAACGAATTCACCGCTGCGGGTAGACATTTGTACCTTTTGTTTGCCGCGGAATAGTACAGCAAACTGGACGATTGGGGTGTCCAGCTGTTGGTCATTGGCGCCTAATGCCCGCATTGCGGCGCGAACTCGCGGCACATAGCCGTGATGGTCAGCCCCCAATACATCAATGACCCGCTCAAAGCCACGTTCAAGTTTGTCTAAATGGTAAGCAATATCCGAAGCAAAATAGGTGTTTTGACCATTCTCGCGTTGGAATACCCGGTCTTTTTCATCGCCAAATTGCGACGATTTAAACCAAAGGGCGCCATCCTGACGATACAATAAATCTTTTGCTTGTAATTGTTGTAAGGTCTGTTCAACTTTGCCATTTTCGACTAAGGTTCTTTCAGAAAACCAGCCGTCAAATTCAACCCCGAATTCCTCTAAATCTTGACGAATGTCATCAAGAATAATCTGTAGACCGAATTGATGCACTTCAGCGTAATCCTTTGCCAGTAGTTTTTTCGCTTGCGCGATAAGCGCGTCGATGTACGTATCACCATTGTCTTTATCATCATTTGGTAAACCGGTAAAAATTTCTTCAGGAGAATAATAAAAGCGCCGTTGCTGTTGCGCCACCAATGTTTTGGCAATATCAATTACATAATCACCATGATAGGCATTGGTGGGAAATGGAATAGTCGCATCGAATTGCTGTAAATAACGTAGCCAGACACTGGCTGCCAGAATATCCATTTGTCTACCGGCATCATTGATATAATATTCCGCATGAACCTGATAGCCAATCATGCGCAACAAATTTACCACACTCATGCCATAAGCGGCATGACGACCATGACCCACATGCATGGGACCGGTTGGATTGGCGGAGACAAATTCAATATGCAGTTTTTTACTATCGGCGATATCGCAACGACCAAAATTGTCTTGTGCCGAGAGAATGTCATTAATAATGGTTTGTTTGAGTTCATCCCGCACATAAAAATTAATAAATCCTGGACCGGCGATGTCAACCTTTGCCAATTTGCTATCCGTGTTGATATGGGCGATGAGCGCGGTAGCGATTTCTCGTGGCGCTTGTTTTAACTGTTTAGCTAACATCAAAGCGACATTGCTGGCGTAATCGCCGTGTTGCCGTTCTCGGGCGCGTTGTACTTGAATTGGAAAATCGGTAGTAATAGACCATTGCTGTTGTTGTCGCAGTGTTGTAATGGCTTCTTTAAGTAATTGTTCGATGTATTGTTTCATGGCCAGTCATTATGACAATAATTTATTGTAATTCAAGTAGTAAGCGTTTATTCTAACAGAATTTCTTTTTAAGTTTAAGAGTGGACTGATGAATAAAATACGCTGTGCCTGGTGCGCTGATGATCCAATTTATCAACATTATCATGATAAGGAATGGGGGGTGCCGTGTTATGACGATCGCCGTCTCTTTGAATTTTTATTATTAGAAGGCGCGCAGGCGGGTATTACCTGGGCGACCATACTGAATAAACGGGAAAATTATCGCCGCTGTTTCGATAATTTTGATGCCACGAAAATAGCCCGTTACTCCGATAAAAAAATCGCCGCCTTATTGCAAAATCCTGGCATTATCCGCAATCGTCTAAAAGTCTACAGTGCCAGACAAAATGCCCGTGCTTTTCTTGAAGTTTTATCCGAGCATGATGCTTTCAGTGATTACATTTGGCAATTTGTTGACGGTCGACCGATTATTAACCATTGGAAAACCATAGACCAAGTCCCCGCGAGCACCACTATTTCTGTACAAATGAGTAAAGCGCTGAAAAAAAGGGGCTTTAATTTTGTCGGCCCGACAATTTGTTACGCGTTTATGCAGGCGGTGGGTATGGTCAATGACCACACCGTGGATTGTTTTCGCTATCAACAACGCTGTGACTGAATATGAACATCGTGCTAGGCATAACCGGTAGTATTGCTGCTTATAAAGCGGCCGAGTTGGCGCGTCAATTAATGAAAGCGGGACACACTATCAGGGTTGTGATGACAGATAGCGCGCGACAGTTTATTCATGCTAATACTTTAGCCGTTTTAAGCCAACATAAAGTCTACAGTACATTCTTTGCCGATAATGATATTGTCATCCGTCACATTGAGTTAGCCAAGTGGGCGGATGGTATTGTGATCGCCCCGGCCAGTGCCGCGATTATCGCCAGACTTGCTCAAGGTTTGAGTGATGATTTATTAAGTGTGATCTGTATGGCGACCACCGCGCCAATTTATTTGGCGCCGGCGATGAATCAACAGATGTGGGCTAACCCATTGGTGCGGCAGAATACGGCGACATTGCGACAGCATGGTTATCATCTACTTTGTCCTGAAAACGGTGAACAGGCTTGTGGTGATGAAGGGATAGGGCGCATGATGGCGCCGGAGAAAATTGTCGCGGCACTTCATGATGATATTGATAGTCGCTTATCTAACAAAACCATTGTGATCACCGCTGGCCCAACGCGTGAAGCGATCGATCCGATCCGTTATCTGAGTAATCACAGTTCCGGCAAAATGGGCTATGCCTTGGCGCGGGCGTGTAAGCAGCGTGGGGCAAAGGTTATTTTAATTAGCGGTAAAACAGTTATCGCAAAACCGGATGTTGATGTGTTGATTGAGATTGATAGTGCTGACGATATGCTCAAAGCAGTGATGGCGCATAGCAACGCGGCCGATATTTTGATTGCCGCGGCGGCTGTCGCTGATTACAAAGCGAAACAAACCGCCATAACGAAAATAAAAAAAGATAGTGCTAACTTGATGATGGAACTTGTTCCCACAACAGATATTGTTGCCACTGTTACCCGGCAAGTCAAGCGACCATTTGTGGTTGGCTTTTGTGCCGAGACGACGCGTTTAATTACCGCCGCGAAAGAGAAACTGCAAGGAAAAAAAATGGATATGATTATTGCTAATCAGGTCACAACTGACGGCCAACCTTTTTATCAAGACACTAATGAAGTGACTGTACTGACAGCAGATAATCAGCAAGTTCATTTTGACAGGCAGCATAAAACTGATTTAGCTCAAAAACTGATAAAATTTATCGCGGATTATTGTTTTTCTCAAAAATAGAGTTTTTTCACGATAACTGTCGAAAGGATTGCCAGCCATTTGTCAATACTCTTTTTGTTCGCGCGCATGCTTCTTCCGCTTGTATCGGCAGTACTACAGTTGCTTGTAAAATCACTTGCTCCTGTTGGCGTATTGACGCGCGCGCGGTAATACGCCAGTAGTCTGCCATCTGGTGTTCAAACTCAGCGCAGTCATCTTGCTGTAAATGACTGACGACATATTGATAAGTGAGATGAGCGCTGTGCCCATGACAGGTTTGACTGGAAAGCCACCAATCATTGCTTTTACTCAATATTTCCGTGACTGACATCGGCTGTTGTTGACAGCTAGTATCACCACTTTTCAGTGATTGATAAGCGTTGACTAAAGCAATTCGAGCGGCTTGTCGACTTTGTAAATACAGATAACGGTTATGATTAATGCGACGCTGCAACGCCACCGATTGCTGCATATAAATCAACAGTAGGCTGATTAAGCTTATAAAAAGTAACATAGTGATGAATACCATACCTTGTTGTTTTGCGCTGTATTTTTTCATGATATAACTCATTTAAAATAAACCATTGCTGTCATTTTCACTTCTTCCTCGTCATTCCCACGAAGGTGGTCCCTGAGCCTGTCGAAGGGTGGTCCCTGAGTCTGTCGAAGGGGCGCGGGAATGACGGATAACTTAACATTATTAAATGTCTATCTAGTTATAGATACTCACTAAGCGGAATATCAATATGAAATAATAAGCTTGGAAATTGTAAGTTAATATGCACAAGTCTCCGGTCACGTTGTACAGACATTGATTCAACATCCGGAACAAGTTCCTGACGCGCTTGTCCTGCAATACCTTGATAAAGCGCGTAAATTGGCCTGCCCTGTTCAATTCTACCGGTATCGGCAATGTAAAAAGCAATTACTTCCAAAGCGCCAATTTGCGCGCCGGCATGATAGGCAAAATGTAAAGCTTGGGTAGTGGTGATTTGTTGCTGCTGTCCAAGCGATACGGATTTTATTTTTAATAGTTCACCATGCCGGCAATCGGATAATACAATAGTATCACCCGCGTTCAATGGCACTGTATTAGAAACGATTAAATCACTGCTGTTATCGGCAGGTGACAGTAGCACATCACTGATGGGCATTAATTGTCGAATAACAAGCACTTGACTATTTGGTGCGAGTTTGCCACTGATAAAGTTCGGTAGATGACTACTATTCGAGGAAAAAATCTGCACGGCATTATCAGCCGTAATGACCTCGCTACTGCCATTTGCGACTAAAGGAAAATGATCTGCCAGACCAGCGCAACCGATATAACCAGCGGTTTCAACAGTGCTGCTTATAATATGACTGCTAAAACGCATCTGCTCTTGTAAATGATTATTATTATTTAATTGCCGATAACTATGTTGATAGACTAACAGTGCCTCAATCACAAGCGAAAGCACAATTGTGCCCAGTAGTAGACTGAATAAAAGTTCGAGTAGTGAATAACCGTGTTGTTTTGTCATAACGATAATACTAATGTAAAACAGGATCGTTCTGTCGGTGATACACCAGAACAATGCCAGACCGGATGAGAAGATTGCCAGCTTAATATTGCCTGACCGTTATTTAACTGTCCTTGCGCTTTTGGTAATAAGTTAGTATTGAGTTGCTGCCAAGCGGAAAAATTTTGTTGTCCCACCCAAGCAGCGTGAGATAGGTTTTCTAATTGCTGCAATGCCACAAGTTGTTGTTGCTGCGCTTTATTATTCATTAACGACCCAAGCTGATAGGCTGCTAATTCAAAGACAATGATGATCAGTAAAGTCATACTGATCAGGACTTCAAGCAAAGTAAAACCACTTTGCTTGGCGCAAATATATTTATCATTCATAGGAATTATATAGGATTGATTTGATGAATTAGGAAAGCTTAATCGTAGTAGTTCTACTAAAGTTTGGCAATAACTTTCGGCATATATTTTGTCGCATTGTATTTTTTATGACAATGAATCATTGTAGGTGTTTAAAATAGTAAGTGCCAACACGTTTCTGCTGTTTACACCAATTTCTCCACCACTGGATAAGGGGGACCAAGCCGTGCCATTCCATTTGGCAATTTAATTGACTGTCTGTCCACCCGCTTTTAAGAACTGCCCACCGGCATAAAGATAACTTAAAACATCTGTGGTAAGTTCGAATACAGGTTCATTTGCGCCGGTCTGTTCTCTACTGAGTATCGCAGAAAAAAATATTGAGTTACCTCAGAGATCGTATTGCCATCAAAGAAGATACACTTGTGGTATTAGTTGTTAGGGTGGGGCAAAATTTTAAACTACCCCGAAAAGTTAAATTTCGGGATAGTTTGTAGTTTTGACTTTAAACTACGTTATTGTTTATGTTAAAGAATCGCTGTAAGTATTTAAAATAGTAAGAGCAAATACTGAACCGTTCACACCACTACTTAATGCAGACCAGCTATTATTATTAATATTCCATCTAGCAATACGATTAATGGTCTGACCACCAGCGGTAGTGAAATTACCACCTACATAGGTGTTGTCTAAAGCATCAATAACAAGCGCAAATATAGCAGCACCGCCTACACCAGTTTGCCCATTACTAGTTACGGCAGCCAAAGTGGAATTGGTGGGATCCCATATAGCAATATTATTCAATGTTTGTCCACTATTACTTGTAGCCTGAAAACTTCCTGCAATATTGATTTTACCTGAAGTATCTATACCGAGCGCGTTAACATTACCGTCCAAACCTATATCTCCAGTGCCATTAACGATAGGATTCCAGTTACTACCATCCCAATTAGCAATAAAATTCAAGGTTTGTGCTCCGTCGCTAGAAAAATCACCACCTATATAAAAATCATTCGTGCTATTCACAGCGAGTGCAAATACACCACTACTCACACCAGTTTGTCCACCACTTGTTATCAGAGGAATCCAGGTAAAAGTAGTGGGATTCCATATAGTAATATTATTCAAAGTTTTACCATCTTTTGAAGTTGAGAAAGAACCACCTACGTAAACATTCCCTGAAGGACCGACAGCGAGCGCGAAAACGTTATTACCAGTTAAACCAACATCTTGTGAGTTGGGGGTTAGAGGGAACCATCCACTGCCATCCCATCTGGCAATTAAATTTTTACTCAATCCACCGGCGTCGCTGAAACTACCGCCTACATAAAGGCTGCCAGAGTTAATATTACCTGAAGTGTTGTCAAAAGCTAATGCACGTCCTGTAGCATTTAATCCGCTGCCGAGTGCAAACCAACTATTTCCATCAAATCTGGCAATTCTATTGGCAGATAAGCCGCCGGCAGTGGTAAAATCGCCAGTCGCGTAGAGATTACCAATAGGATCGGTAGTCAAGGCCCTAACTGCTCCATTTACTCCACCACCAACTGCTGACCAGTTAGTCCCATTCCATCTACCAATATACTCAATCCCTTCATTACCGCCTGCTGAAGTAAATGTTCCTCCTGCATAAAGAATCGGCGTATTTGCAATCATAATCCGAGTGGTATTGCCATTAGTTGACGTCACATTCAAATAAGTGCTTAACGATGTACCAACTGTTGTGCCTGTATCTTTTGTGGTACGGATGTAAAGGCGACAGCTTTCACCAGGCTTAAGTGTGCGCCGGACATCATCAACAATACAGCTATTTGCGCTGCAACCCGTTTTACACCAGTTGCCGACACTGTTCCCAGTATAAACTTCAAATGCGGAAGAAGCCTGTGCGTTATTACGGGATGTACTCGAATCACCAACAGTGGCATTATCTATTGTGACATCTGTAAGCGGGTCTACATTGGTGACAGTAATATCTTCAGCACTAGGGCCTTGGTTAACGCCATCAGTTGGATCAGTGATACTTAAAGCGAGCGCGCCGGTTACTGTGAGCGGTAATGATGTGGGATCAATGACAGCTTGTTGATTATTGCTTGAGAAGTTCAAAATGTGGGTAACCGGATTTTCCGCGGCATCAATATTGATAGTAGGAGTTGAACAGGTTCTGCTGCCAGCGGCAATGGTACAACTTTGAGGTGAATTTCTGAGATTGATTAAGGTTGATGAGCGAACAGTCATTGTAGTCGCAACGGGTAAATTCTGATCGGCAGTGAATGTTACGCTGAAAGTTCCATTTTGCCTCAAAGGCGTGGTGGACGTTGATACCGATGGTGTAATGGTGATAATGAGTGTATTAGATCCGCTACAGCCTGGTAATAACATTGTCATTGACAATACTGTGGCGATGGCAGCCAAAAGTGAGCAGAATTTTTTCATACTAATCTCCTTTCTCCTTAATTAAGCAAAAATAAATAGGTAGATTATCGGAAATAATTTCCTTTTGCAAGTTATTTTTAAATTATTTATTAGGTAATTCGCTATTAGCACTTGACTGAGTTGTTTTTTTTACGCTATAATCGACGACGATGAAACTCAAATTAACAAACACATCAATTTCTCTATTCGCACTACTGCTGCGCCAGTCGGCGCAATTCTCTTTATAATTTTTGTTGTTCTATAGTTTTAATTTTTTACCTTAAAATAAGGTGTTTTTATACATTTTGGAGAAATAGCATATGCATAGTGATCAGAATTTTTCTAAGTCAGGGTTTACGCCAACACTTAGCCGAGTCGCTGTCTTTTTAGCCGCCATTGGCGGTACGGTCGGTTCAGGGTGGTTGTTAACCTCCTTTCATGCCGCTGAAGTAGCCGGTCCCGCGGCAATATTCAGCTGGATTATTGGCGGTTTATTAATGATGTTTATTGGCTATACCTTTGTGATATTAACGCGGACCATGCCGATTACTGGTGGAACGGTTCGTTTTTTACAGATCAGTCATGGGCATTTTACCGGTTTTAGTTTTGCCTGGATTGCCTGGATTGCTTGGGTCGCGGTAACGCCCAATGAAATTTTGGCAATCGTGCAATATGCCACCAATTACATGCCAAGCTTAATGCATAAAGTCAATGGTTCACAAACCCTAACCTTGCGTGGTTTGGAAGTGTCTATCGTGTTGATGATTATGATGTATTTTATCAATATTAAAGGCATACAATGGTTGAGTCGAATGAATATGACTATTGTCGTATTTAAGTTGGTCATACCCTTGGCGACATTTTTTATTTTGTTGTTTTACAGTTTTCATTTTCACAATTTTCATACCGTGCACGGTTTCGCGCCATTTGGTTTTAAAGGTGTGCTAGCGGCACTTCCCGCGGCGGGCGTTATTTATTGTTTTATTGGTTTTAATCCAGCAATTCAAATGGCATCGGAAATCAAGAATCCGGGTAAATCAATCGGTTTTGCTGTGTTTGGTTCGACCATATTTTGTATTATATTATATTGTTTGTTACAGGTGGTATTTATAGGTTCTTTATCGCCGGCGAGTTTCGCCAAAGGTTGGCAATCCATTACGTTTGCCGGTGACGCCGGACCGTTTGCCGGTATGATAATGGCTATTGGTATTACCTGGTTTGTGAAATTGTTGTATGTTGACGCGGTGATCTCACCGTTTGGTACCGGTATGGTGCAAGCGGCGGCAACCAGTCGTTTGACCTATGGTATGGCAAAGAATCATTATTTGCCTGGGTTTTTGGTCAAAGTCAACAATAAGCAATCACCGGCAAACGCCGCGGCATTTAATATTATTATCGGTTTGGTTTTCTTTCTTCCGTTTCCAACCTGGCAGAAAATGATGAGCTTTTTAACCAGTTGTATTGTCATCGGATACGTTGTCGGTCCAATCAGCTTATCAACCTTATATCATACCATGCCGGAACAGATGAAGTCGCATTCACGTTGGAAAATTGAAGTGATTAGTTTGTTTGCGTTTTATATCTGTAATCTCATTATTTTCTGGGTAGGTTGGCAGGTGGTTTATAAAATTTTAATTACCTTTGCCATCGGTTATGGCTTATTATTTTGCTATAAATTGTTCTCCAGGAAAGGACGAGAACTGCATTTAAATATCGCGCATGGTTGGTGGGTGTTACCGTATTTAATCGGCATGGGCGTGTTAAGCTATTTAGGCAGTTATGGTGGCGGTAGAAATGACTTGCCTTTTGGTTGGGATTTTGTGGCGATGGCTTTATTTAGCATTGTTATTTTTTATATCGCGCTTAAACTCTCAACTGGTGGTGATGCCAGTGTGAAAGTACACCAGAGAGTGGCGCAAATTAAATCGAGTATGGCAAGTAATGACGATTAGTTTTTAGCTTAAACTTCCCTTGTCATTGCTGTGGCAATGACAAGGGAAGAAGCGGAATCGCGCGTTTATGATAAAGAGTCATTGTAAGTATTTACAATAGCGAGCGCGTATACGCGATCATCGACACCGGTTTGTCCGCCGCTGATCCAGGGAGGTGACCAGCTGGCATTATTATTATTATTGTTATCCCATTTAGTCAATTTGGCAATGTAATTAAAAGTCTGCCCACCGGTACCATTACCGATGGTAGTAAAATCACCACCGACAAACAGGTTGTTTGAGGCATCGGTGATAAGTGCTAATAAAGGACTGTTGACGCCGTTTTGTCCATTACTGGTTAAGTTAAACCAGCCATTATCGTTCCATTTAGCAATGTAATTGGCTGTTTGTCCACCAGTGCCGTTACCAATCGTGGTAAAACTACCGCCGAGAAACAGATTACCTGAGGTATCAGTGGTGAGTACCCTTACAGGATTGTTGACACCAGTTTGTCCATTACTGGTTAAGGTATGCCAGCTATTGTCGCTCCATTTGGCGATGAAATTGGCGGTGGGTCCACCAGTACTGTTGCCAATCGTAGTGAAAAACCCGCCGACAAACAGATTGTTCGCGGCATCGGTGGTGAGCGCGTATACGCTACTATTGACACCAGTTTGTTCGCCACTGGTTAGAGAAGACCAGCCGTTTTCATTCCATTTGGCGATGTAATTGACGGTTTGTCCACCGGTGCCGTTGCCGACGGTGGTGAAACCACCGCCAACAAGCAGATTGCCCGAAGCATCGGTGGTGAGTGCTCTTACAAGACTATTGACACCGTTTTGTCCGTTACTGGTTAAGGTAGACCAGCCATTGTCATTCCATTTAGCGATGTAATTGGCGGTTTCCCCGCCAGTACCGTTCCCGATGGTAGTGAATTGACCGCCAACAAACAGATTACCTGAGGCATCGGTGGTGAGTGCTCTTACCGTAAGATTGACACCGGTTTGTCCACCGCTGGATAAGGCAGACCAGCCCTTATGATTCCATTTGGCGATGTAATTGACAGTTTGCCCACCGGTACTGTTGCCAACTGTGGTGAAACTACCGCCGACAAATAGGTCGCCCAAGGCATCGGTGGCAAGGGCATAGACAATACCATTAACGCCAGTTTGTCCGTCACTGGATAAGCCAGACCATGATGTGCCATTCCATCTGGCGATATAATTGACTTGTTGTCCACTGGCGGAGGTAAAACGACCGCCAGCATAAAGCATCGGTGTGTTTTCCATCATAATCATTGTTGAGGAGGTGTCATTGTTAGCTGATATAGTCAAATAAGCTTTGAGTGGCGTGCCCACAGCCATGCCGGTGTATTCTTTAGCGCGAATGTGAATAAGACAACTTTCACCAGGACTCAGTGTGCGTGTCGTATCATTCACAAAACAACTGGTCGTATTACAATTTGACTGGGTTGAGTTTTGATTACACCATTTGCCTGTGCCGATAACACCATTAATACCGTATATTTCAAATCCTGATGACGCGTCTACTTTAAGATTGTTATCAGAGGTCACGTCTATAATGCCAGGTGTGTCTAAGCTAGCTGATTCGGTCGTACTGTTATTTGTTACTGTAATATCTTCGGCGCCAGGACCTTGATTGACGCCATCAGTAGGGTCGGTAATACTTAATGCCAGCAAGCCTTGTACGATTAAAGGTAATGAAGTGGGGTTGATGTTAATCACGTTAATACCTTGGTGAGTGACTGAAAAATGCAAGGTGTGCGTTACTGGATTTTCGGCTGCGTCTATAGGAATCGTGATTGTACAGCTTTTGCCATCCGCGGCAATGGTACAACTTCTAGGGGTATTTCGCAGGTGCATTAATGTCGAGGAACGAACGGTGAAGGTTGCCGATTCAGTTAAGGCTTGATTGGCGGTAAAAGTAAGTAGGGTACTGCTATCTTGCGATACCGTAGACGCGGATAAGGACGGCGTGACGGTGATAGTCAATGTTTGTCGGCCGCTACAGCCAGTGAATGAAATGATAATGAATAATAACGCGGCACTCGCGGCAAATAATGGTAAAAGTTTTTTCATGTTAGCTCCTTTATCCTTGTTAAAAACATGTCAATGAATTTATCGACAGCACTATAACGCTAATTAATGCGTTTGACAAATGTTTTTTTCAGGTGTTTCACATAACATGCGAAACGCCTATTAATTATAGATACTAGGTGAATATAAGTTTATACTCGTGGCAGTCCCATTGTCAGCGAAACTGTGTTATACTTCCCCCGTCATTCCCGCCTGCGCGGGAATGACGGGAATAGCCCATGCGCCCGTAGCTCAGCTGGATAGAGTATTGGTTTCCGAAGCCAAAGGTCGGAGGTTCAAATCCTCTCGGGCGCGCCAGTTTTTTTAGAGTGTCATCAACACGGTTATCAGTAATACTACAATACCGCCGGCACCGATAATGCCCCAAGTTTTGCGCTTTTTATTGGTATGGCAATATTTGAGATAACTGCTCATGAGTATCATGTAATAAAATACCGCGAACAGCACGCTGAGATTGGACACATAGATAAAAGCGCTGTTAAACGATTTATATTTTATGATGCCAATCATGGCAATTAATGTGATGACTGTTTGTAGGACAACAGTAAGCCGTACTTTAAGCCAATCAACACCACCCGAGAACGCTTTGACAATGCCGCGCGCGGTTGCCTGCATCCAAAAGACCGCTTGGGCGAGGATGCTCAGGGCGATCAGTAAAATAATAAGATGGCTGAAGTGAGGCACGGGTACAAATGAAAATACTTTCATTAAACTAATGGTGAGCGCGCCGAGAAAATGACCTTGCCCCATCTCCCAAACCGCGAGTCCACAACCTGTCAACAAAAAGATAATCAGAACAACGCTGATCCACAGGGCGATATTCCACTGCGATTTTTTAGAAAACAATAAATCCGAGTGCATGGTGGCAATTTCAATCCCCATGAGACTAAAAAAAACGGTGGGAATATAGCTTAATTTCAAGTCACCAAGGTGAGGCATAAAATAGCTTAAACTACTGTGTGATGGGTGCATGAATATCGTCACAAAGGCGTAAATTGATAAAATACTCATGGGAATAATGGCGCCTATCAAGGCGAAAACAGTCGATACCGATGAAGAAAATAGAATAGGCAATAATGATAACAACAGCATCGGGATTAGAAAGAATAACGATAAATAATTGGCATTGATCGGTTCTTTAATAATCGGCGCGATAAATGAGCCTAGAAATAAAATAAGTGTGGGATACCATAAGACGTTATAAACCCACAAAAATACTTCCTGTAATTTTGCCATGCGGTGGCCAAGTTCCATACGGGTGAATTGATAAATGGAAGCCGCGCCGGTGGATAAACCCACCTCGGCAATCCGCCGTGACAGATAAGCCACCGGTATCAGAAAAATAACAGCGGCGACAATATACAACATAAAAAGATTACTGCCCAAATTGGCAATAATCGGTAGGTTTCTCAGGCTGTCGATCACCAGCACATTGATGCATATCAGACGAATGATTTTGATAGCATTCATGAAATACTCCTATGGTTTTAAATTAATCTAAATGATTGAATGCCAGGCAGTAGCCATTTTTTTTGCTAAATCGTATGACGCGTGCGACACGCCCGATGGTTGTGGTGCTGACACCAGTTTTCGCGCTGATTTCACGGTAGCTCATCGCTTGCTTGAGTAAAACAGCAACTTGCCAGCGATCAATCATCGCTTGTAATTCGGCGGGCGAGCATAAATCTTCCAAAAAGCGCTCAATGTTTTTACCGGTATCCAGTTTTGCTAATGTCTGATACAAGGATTTTTTACTTGTTGCGATATGTTTGTTGGTCAGTGATTTTGTTTTCATCTACTCAATTTTGAATTAATATACTATTGTGTTAACACATTAACACAATAGTATAAAAAAGTGAGTGGCCTGTCAAGCTATTTTCTTGATAATTTATTACAAGTAATGACTGTCAGCGGTTTACAGTGAAATATAAGGTGAGTGGCGCGTCTTTTTCATCAATTGATGTTGCGAAGAAATAATTTGACGCAAGGTGCTCAGTATGGCAAAAATTTCAAATCTGGCACTTGTGCTTGTTGTGGCCAATAAATCTTTTTGCCATAATTGTCGCGCGTCTTGGAGCAGGTCTTGATCAATTTTATTGCTATCCGATAAACTCTCATCGATTTCTTTGGCATAGCAATAAGGATAAATAATACTATCCGCCAATTTGGTAAATTGTGTCGATAATGCTGGAAAGGTTTTCAGCAAGGTGTGTCGCTGTGTTGAATGCTGTGTGAGAACAAAGAGGAAGTATAAATGTTGCGACAGATCACGCGATGGTTCAAATAGCTCGGCGTCACTGGTTTGTAATGTTTTTAAAATTGATCGTATCTTAAAGTAAGCAATGTTATCAATCGTAACGGTGTTATCATCGGTCATAAAATAGCGTTCTATGGTATCAATCAGCGGATGGAGCGCACATTTAAGCTGTCTTAAATGATGGTTGGCGCGTATTTTGCCACTAAAATGCCATAAAACATGTTGGAATAAAATAATACTACTTATTCCGAGTGTAATCGCCACCATGCGTTCAACGGCTGGTGATATGGAGGGGACAGGTAACACTTGTGAAATAAAGCCAACAGAAAACACAATGGTGGCTTGTAAGCCGAAATAGCCAATGGTTGTACTGTTAGCAAAATAAAAATAGAGAAACACACTGCCAACAATATAAAGCAGCAGTAAGAGTATAAAAATATTTTGAATATTTAAACCCAGGAATAGCACGGTGATGATCAGGCCGAAAAAACAGCCAATGATGCGTAGCACGCCTTTACTGCTGGTGCTTTCAATATCGATACCAATGGTGGCGATAATCGAAACGGCAATTTGGGCGAATCCCGGTAAATTAAAAAATAACCATACCAGCGGTAAGCATAATAACGCGCAAGCGCCTAAGAACGCGTGTTTCACATAATACCAATCGTAATAATGCAGGCGTTGTTGCCAACTTATTTTTCTTCTAGGGTGATGCTTAACACGTGAGGATTTATCGGGACGAATAAAAGACGCTATTTCAAACACAGCAACCCGAATCCCAACTAACTGTTGGAAAACTTGTTCAACTTCTTCAATAGGGTAGCAGGTGTCCGCGTTGTCTATACCCAGTTCAGCAATCGATTGTTCTAAGGTCCGCCATAATTGTTCAAACTGATCAATTTCATCTTGTACCACTGATAAATCTTGAGATCGCGCTAATTGCGCTTGTAAACAATGTAAACACCGTTGCGCTTGATTAAGACAGGATGGCCATATATCACCAACATTTGCCAAGTAGTTAGCAACCTTGTGATCTGAATCATGGTGGCGATACCAGACTAACATCATCGTAGAGATATGATTGAGTAGTTTTAACCATCGGTCATAAGACACGGATGGTGTTTGTGGATCGCGAAAATGCTCATACTCACCAATTTGCAATAAGCTTTGCAAGCGTTGTAGATTTTCTCTAAATGGCATGATGTTGCTTGCAAACGCTTGCTTGGCGCGCGGGGAATCACTGTCTTGTATGTATTGACAAAAATCTTGAAAAAGTTGATCAAGCGATTGGGTTAAACTGACAATATCCTGTTTTAATAGCGTCATGGCGCGTTGAGGAAACACGGTATAATTTACGATCACGCCAGCAAAAATACCAATGGACACTTCAAAGGCGCGGAAAAAGGCGATGTGAATAAAATTATCCGGTGTTGGATTTGCCAAGCCTTGAAAGGTGATGATGAGCGCGGTGCCATAACCCAATAACCATGAATAACTATGTTTTTTGGCAATGCTGCCGATATAAATCCCTATAAACGCGACAAAAAAGATAGCCAAGTACATCATTAAATGTTGCTGAATAAACAAACTTGCCAGCAATAACCCCAGTGAGGCGCCAATGACTGTGCCAATAAAACGATGCAAGGCTTTATCAATGGCATTACCCACAAACGGTTGCATGACAATCAGTGATGAAATAGCCGACCAAAAAGGTTGTTCCGCTTGTAGCCATAAGGCGAGAAAAACGGCAAAAACACAAGCCAGCGCGGCGCGTAAAGCATTAATAGTGGCTGGAGTATTCCAAGAGAATTTGGCGATACTTTGTTTGATCTCGCCAAAAAACATGCGAGAATATTGCCCGATCATAAGAAAATAAGCACTCTAGCATTCGTGCCCATGTGCAAGCGAACATTGGCGGGAAAATCAAGCAAACGGATCCGAACAGGAATACGATATTCATAACGAATCCAATTTGTCACCGGACTGACATAAGGTAAGGCCGCGTCGGGCGCGGTCTCTTGTCGTGCCACACCCTGGGCGATACTTTCAATTTTACCGCGATAAATATGCCAAGGTCGACTCGACAAATAGACCCAAACCGTTTTGCCGGGATGCACGCCGACTAAATTACTTTCTTTGATATTAGCGACAATACGCCAGCTGTTATTGTCAATGAAACCAAAAAGTGTATCACCGGCATTGACGGTATCACCAGGATAGATGCGCAAATTATTGACAATGCCATCTGTTTTAGCGTAAATCGTGCTGATGGATTGATCATATTGGCGCAGTGCCAATTCATTTTGAGCTTGATCAATTCTGGCTTGTGTCACCGCATACTGCTTTTGAATCAATTGCTTGTTCGCTTTGGCTTTTACCAGCGCGTTTTGCGCCAATTGATATTGTCCAAACTTCTGATCGAGTATCTCTTGGGACGTAAACTTATTTTGGTCAAGTTTTTTAAATCGTTCCCACTCAGATTGCGCTAAATTTAACTGCACTTTTTTGAGTTCGATATCGTCTATAGCTTCTTGAAGCTGTACCGCTAACAGTGCTTTCTGCGCGATTGCTTCATTGAGTGTGCTTTGCGCCAAATCAGTATTGAACTTAAAAGGTTGTTGCGCCAGTTGTAGTAACAGTGTGCCTTTTTTGACCAGTTGATTATCTTTAACACCGATTTTGGCCACGGAGCCGGCAACCGTTGTTGATACTCTAATTAAATCAGCGTCAACATAGGCGTCATTGTTGTAGGTGATAAAATAGCCTGAGCTGTAATACATGAGAATGATCGCAAGCAATATCGCTATGACCACCCAAAATCGTATATATCGCCTGTTTTTAACCATAATTCGCTGCCTATCTCTATTTGGCAATAATTTTATGTCTTTATACTACGAGCTCCAGCAAAAACGGGTGTAGCAGGTCAAGCTTAACGCTTATCCATCGGTACAAAATCACGTTGAGTTTTGCCGGTGTAAAGCTGACGTGGGCGACCGATTTTGTAGGGACTGCTCATCATTTCATTCCAGTGCGAGATCCAACCAATCGTTCGGCCTAAGGCAAAGATAGCCGTAAACATGGTGCTGGGAATACCAAGTGCTGTGAGTGTTATGCCGGAATAAAAATCGATATTGGGGTATAATTTCTTTTCAATAAAGTAGTCATCATGGGTGGCAATTTTTTCCAGTTCCAGGGCTACGTTTAGAATCGGATTGTCTTTATCACCTATTTCCTCTAGCACTTCATGACAAGTCTGGCGCATCACTTTCGCGCGGGGATCATAATTTTTGTAGACACGATGACCAAATCCCATCAAACGGAACGGATCGTTTTTATCTTTAGCGCGGGCGATGTATTTGGGGATGTTTTCGACATCACCAATTTCGCGCAACATATTCAGTGCCGCTTCATTGGCGCCGCCATGTGCCGGTCCCCATAATGCCGCGATACCGGCGGCAATACAAGCGTATGGATTAGCGCCGGTTGAACCGGTTAAACGCACGGCTGAGGTTGAGGCATTTTGTTCATGATCGGCATGTAAAGTGAAAATACGGTCCATCGCCCGGGCGAAAACCGGATTGTTTTGCCAATCGCTGTTTGGTGTATTAAACATCATGTAAAGGAAATTTTCAGCGTAGTTGTATTCATCACGCGGGTAGACAAATGGATGCCCCATGTGATACTTGTAAGCCATTGCCGCTAATACCGGCATTTTCGCGATCAAGCGAATAGCGACTTGTTCGCGTTGCAGTGGATCATTAATATCTAAGTGATCGTGATAGAAAGCCGATAAAGCACCCACAACGCCACACATAATTGCCATCGGATGAGCGTCACGGCGAAAACCATTGAACAAACTACACAGTTGTTGATTAATTAAAGAAGAGTGATGCACGCTTTCAACCAATTTTGCTTTTTCTGCCTGGTCAGGCAACTCGCCAGTAAATAGTAGATAACAAACGTCAAGGTAATCGGCTTGTTCGGCAAGTTGATCTATCGGATAGCCGCGATAAAGTAACACACCGTTTTCGCCATCAATATAAGTAATTTTCGATTCGCACGACGCGGTTGCCATAAAACCTGGGTCAAAGGTAAACACACCGCATGTTTTGTTTAAGCTATTAATGTCAATTTGTTGACAACCTAATGTTGGCGTTAAGAGTGGGAAATCATAATGCGCGTTATCTATGGTCAATGTTATTTTATCAGTCATTTTAGTTTCTCGTTGTTGGTATTAATTACTTATGAGCAATCATCTGTCATTCTTGCGCGGGCGAGAATCCAGAGAAAAAGCACTGATAAATGCGGCACCTGGATTCCCGCCTGCGCGGGAATGACGGTGTAGAAAGCATATAATTAATTCCTGGTGTTGTCAATTCCTAAGCGTGTTTTGATATATATTAAAGATGTTATAACGTAACCCAAACTATTTTTTCATGGTATGTATTTACAATTGAAATTATTGTATGCTAAGATAATTGGCGTTATAACATACGAGGATAGTCAGAACGTGAAAGACAAACGACCGGTAAATTTAAAACTCACTGCCATACATTTTCCGATGACAGCCATTGTTTCTATTCTGCACCGTTTGTCCGGCTTGCTGTTATTTGTACTGATACCGGTTTTTCTTTATGTGTTTACCGCCTTAATGGCATCGCCGCCGCGATTTAATGCTTGGGTCGCTTGTTTTAGCACCTATGCCAGTGTGCGTTTTATCATTTGGCTGTTGGTAGCGGCAATGACGTATCATCTCATTGCCGGCATTCGTCATCTTTTGATGGATGTGGGTGTGGCTGAGAGTTTAGTCGGTGGTCGTATGGCGGCAAGATTGGTATTACTTATCTGGGTAATTGTGGCAATAGTATTGGGAATGACAATATGGCTAAGACTGTTTTAGGTTCAACACATCGTGGCTTGAAAGAATGGACGATACAACGTCTCAGCGCCATTTATCTGTTGTTATATAGTGTGTTTATCGTCGTCATGGTAGTGACGAAACCGGCGAATTATTTGCTGTGGCGCAGTTTTTTCTATGCCAATATTTGGTTATTTATTGCCAATGTATTCTTTCTCCTGACCTTAGTCGCCCATGCCTGGATTGGTGTCTGGACGATTATTACCGATTATATCAAGCCACCAGCGCTACGCAGTCTGATTAAAGTGATTGTCTGGCTATTGTTAGTGATATTTTTTATTTACGGCTTGGTTTTATTCACTTATTTAATGTTATTCAGAGGATTCTAATCAATGAAAAATGTTGCCACATACGTCTTTGATGCCTTACTCGTCGGCGCCGGTGGCGCCGGGATGCGCGCCGCTTTACAACTCGCGGCGTCAGGCAAGCGTGTGGCGGTGCTGTCAAAGGTTTTCCCCACGCGTTCACACACCGTTTCAGCACAGGGGGGTATTAACGCGGCAATCGCCAGTGTGGATAAAAATGACGAGTGGCGCTTTCATTTTTTTGATTCGGTGATGGGTTCGGATTTCTTAGGCGATCAAGACGCAATTGAATACATGACCAAAGAAGCGCCAACGGCAATTTATGAACTTGAACATATGGGGCTGCCGTTTTCCCGTACCAAAGAAAAACGTATTTATCAACGTGCTTTTGGTGGTCAAAGCTTAAATTACGGTAAAGAACAAGCGCATCGCACTTGTGCCGCGGCCGATCGTACTGGTCACGCCTTGCTGCATACCTTATATCAACAAAATGTTAAGGCGAAGAGCCATTTCTTTGATGAATGGTTTGCTATGGATATTGTCAAGGGTAAATCCGGTGGTGTCGCCGGTGTGACCGCAATTTCTATTGAAACCGGTGAATACGCTTTTTTCAAAGCGCGCGCGACTATTTTTGCCACGGGTGGTGCCGGGCGTATTTATGCTTCAACTACAAATGCGCATATTAATACCGGCGATGGCTTTGGTATGACATTGCGAGCTGGCTATCCATTGCAGGACATGGAAATGTGGCAGTTCCATCCAACCGGTATTTATGGCGTTGGTTGCTTGGTCACCGAAGGTTGTCGTGGTGAAGGCGGTTATCTTACCAATAAAGATGGTGAACGCTTTATGGAGCGTTATGCCCCGCACGAAAAAGATTTAGCTTGTCGTGATGTTGTCTCCCGTTCCATTATGACGGAAATACTTGAAGGGCGAGGCTGTGGTGAATCAGGGCAACACGCGCATTTGAATTTAATGCATTTAGGGGAAGACTTGATTCAATCGCGTCTGCCCGGTGTGCGTGATTTAGCGCGGACGTTTGCCGGTGTTGATCCGGTGGAAGCGCCTATTCCAGTGATTCCGACCTGCCATTATGTGATGGGCGGTATTCCCACTAATTTTGATACCCAAGTATTACAACTTGACGATGAAAGTAATGACAAGGTGGTTGAAGGTTTTTACGCCGCCGGTGAAGCCGCTTGTGTATCGGTGCATGGCGCCAATCGTTTAGGCGGTAATTCCTTATTGGATTTAGTTGTTTTTGGTCGTTCAGCGGGTCGCAAAGTTCAGAATGATTTAGAAGAAGGCTTAGATTTTCGTGAACCTGACGAAGACGATATTGCCGCCGGTTTTGCCAGGATGCAACGTTGGAATGATAATCGTAATGGTGAATCTGTGGATGGCATCCGCCGGGAAATGCAGCAGGTCATGCAGAATAGTTTTGGTGTATTTCGTCAAGAAGAGCAGATGGTAAAAGGCATTGAGGAACTAGAGGTATTAAAAGAGCGTTTGCGACACGCGTCGATAGATGATCATAGCCATGTGTTCAATACTGCAAGAATTGAGGCAATGGAACTGGATAACTTGGTTGAAACCTCTATTGCCACCGCGCACGCGGCATTGTGGCGCCGTGAAAGCCGAGGCGCGCATTCACGACCGGATTATCCTGACCGTGATGATGAACAATTTTTACGTCATTCTATTTATGATCCCAATCAGGCTGAGATTCAGACGCGAGAAGTGAATCGACAGCCGAATTATACCCAAGCCATCGAGGTACAGGAGCGCATCAAATGAGTAAGTCATCGATTTTCAAATTTAAAATATACCGTTACGACCCTGAAAAAGACAGTGCGCCACGCGAGCAGGTTTATGACGTTGATGTCGATAAGCATAATTGCGTCATGGTTTTGGATGCCTTGTTTGCCATCAAAGAACAAGACGCGACATTAACATTTCGTCGCTCCTGCCGTGAAGGCGTGTGTGGTTCCGATGGCATGAATATCAATGGACGTAATGGTCTGGCGTGTATTACCCCAATTCGTTCCTTAAAATCACCGATAGTAATTCGCCCATTGCCGGGTTTGCCCGTCGTGCGTGATCTGGTCGTGGATATGAAACAGTTTTATAAGCAATACCGCAGCATTGAACCATATTTGCAAAATGATGAGGAAGCGCCGGCAAAAGAACGTTTACAGTCACAGGAAGAACGTGCTGAACTTGACGGCCTTTATGAATGTATTTTATGTGCCTGTTGCTCAACAGCTTGCCCATCTTTTTGGTGGAATCCGGATAAATTTGTCGGTCCTGCCGGTTTGTTGCAAGCCTATCGTTTTATTGCCGATTCCCGCGATACCGCTACCGATGAAAGACTACAACGATTAAGCGATCCCTTTAGCCTATTCCGCTGTCGTGGCATCATGAACTGCGTGCAAGTTTGCCCTAAAGGCTTAAACCCAACCCGAGCGATTGGTAAGATACGCTCGAAGATGCTGCACGCTAATATTCTTGAGGGTGGGCAGTCGCAAGAATAAAAATCACTTTCGATATGGGCTTTTATTCTTAATTCAACAAAGTTTTCACAAGTAATAAAGTAGTTTGTTTATTATCTTCTATTACGAAAGGCAATCTGGAATAATATAGCGGCAAAAGAAATGATAGCTGGAATTAGATAGTGATAAGTTAATATAGATTTCACATCTGGATTTTCATAAGGTGGAACATAATTTGGGTTTTTGTAAGGCGAAACATAGCTTCTATTATGCGTTAATTTCCATTGTTCTGACATTGCAATCCAATCTTCTTTGCTAAAAATATCAGTAATGGATAGTTCTTTCATTTTATATTGCCATTTACATAACGGCAGGTTTTCATAAGAAGATTTTGGTAAGTAGAGATCAGGATATTGCTTATCAATATAATTTAGATTTAAGTGCTTATAGCAGTTTAAAAAACCTTCAGGTAATGCATGCATTCTAGTAGATCTATAGAAATTTTCATCAGGTTGAGGGTAAACAAAGCCGATTTTTTTTATTTTTGGTGGTTCTGTAGCATAATATGGATGGTCTAGGTTAAAAATGTGTCCTAGTTCGTGGTTAGTTGTAATTTTACCAAATCCTGATTTCAGTAATTTATTGGGAATAAGTCTAATATTAAGTATCAAGGTTTTCATGAGTGTTCCTGGGTATCCATTAGAATTGAAATTCATGACCGATCCTGCGGAAGCAAAAGTCTGCATGTTTGGTTGATTACATCCTCTAATAACTAGAATATTCTTATCAAGAAAATCACTTTCCATAGGATTAAATTTTGGTAAATCTTTAAGGGTCACATTAAGCCATTGTTTCAGACCTGTGCTAAATTCACGAAGATATTTCTGTATAGTTTTTCTGTGTTTTTTAGGTAATGATATAATTGGACACTCGTGATCTAGAAACATTCTCTTCATCTCTGGGGTGTCTAATGATCCGATGTCAAAAGTGACATAAATAGAATTTTTTTCTTTTCTTTGCAAAGGATCTTCTGTTTGCTTAATATCTTCCATGTACCAAAGTGCAAGAGGATTAGGAGCAAGCAAGGAACGCACTAGTTTTGCATCAATTTTAGCTATAGTTGGTTTTTTTTGATAGGGCATGTAATTTATTCACTTATATCATAGCGTCAAGAAGTTATCAAGAATTGTGTAATTAATGAAAATAGAATACCTTACATAACAAAGTAGTGCAAGATTTTCCGCAAAAAACTTGCTTTTCCAATAGATTTTCGCATAAAATGCGTTTTACCTTAGGGTATGTTACGGCTGAGATGGGGAGGATTAAGTATTGAGAGAGCATCGGCGCTCTTAATCCTGAATCCTCTTATACTCGCCACAGATTATTTATATGAGGAAAATACATGTTAACAGTTGATGAAAAACAACAAATTATAAAAGACTATCAGGTCAAAGAAAATGATACCGGTTCCGCTGCCGTGCAGATTGCCTTATTGACAGCGGATATACGTAAACTCACGGAACATTTCAAAACCCACAAGCATGACAATCATTCACGTCGTGGATTACAAAAAAAGATTAATCAACGACGTAAACTTTTGGATTATGTGAAGCGGAAAAACGCTAAAGACTATTATGATTTGATCAAGAAACTTGGTCTACGTCGTTAATTCTTTAGTGCCACATTAAAAAAAACCGATAGCTTAATAATCCCTCTTAGCTTATCAAAACAGAATTATTTATTCGGAGATATTATGATTAAACCAATCAAAAAAACATTTCAATACGGTCAACACAGCGTGACTTTAGAAGTCGGCGAAATTGCCCGTCAAGCCAGTGCGGCGGTGATGGTGCGTATTCAAGACACCGTTGTGCTTGTGACTTGTGTCGCGCAAAAAGAAGCAAAGTCGGGCACCGATTTCTTTCCCCTGACAGTCAATTACCAGGAAAAAACTTATGCCGCCGGTCGTATTCCAGGCGGGTTTTTCAAGCGGGAAGGGCGTCCGAGTGAAAAAGAAATTCTGACTTCTCGTCTTATCGATCGACCCATCAGACCCTTGTTTCCTGATGGTTTTCATAATGAAGTACAAGTGGTTGCCACAGTATTGTCGCTTGATCCAGCCGTTTCTACCGATATTGCCGCGATCATCGGTGCCTCAGCCGCGGTTAGTTTATCCGGTGTGCCTTTTGCCGGACCGATTGGTGCTGCTCGTGTAGGTTATGTGGATGGTGAATTTTTGCTCAACCCGAGTGACGAAGAATTAGCGAGTTCACAACTTGATTTAGTAGTGGCCGGGACAGAACAAGCGGTCTTAATGGTGGAGTCGGAAGCGAAAATATTACCAGAACAAACCATGTTGGACGCGGTGATTTATGGCCATCAACACATGCAGGTCGCTATCGACGCCATTAACGCGTTAAAGCAAGAAGCTGGCATTGTCGATTGGGATTGGCAAGCGGAGACGGAAAATGAAGATTTGAAAAACGCGGTTAGCGCCTGTGTTAAAGACGAATTGATCCGCGCTTATCAAATTCCAGAAAAATTAACCCGTTATGAAGCGGTAAGCACATTACGCGATCAAGCTAAGACGCAATTGGCGGATGATGAAGATGACAGTAAATACGATGAGAAAGTCGTATTGGATGAGTTCGCGAAGTTGGAAAAACGTATAGTCAGGGATCAAATCCTTGAAGGCAAGGCGAGAATTGATGGCCGTGACACTCGCACCGTGCGTCCGATTGCCATTCGCACATCACTGCTGCCGCGAGTGCATGGTTCAGCATTATTTACCCGCGGTGAAACGCAAGCTATTGTGACGGCGACATTAGGCTCAGATCGTGACGCGCAGCTTATTGACGCGCTTGAAGGTGAATCTAGAAATCGCTTTATGCTACATTATAATTTCCCACCTTATTGTGTCGGTGAAACCGGTATGATGTCCGGTCCCAAACGTCGTGAGATTGGTCATGGACGTTTAGCAAAACGGGCAGTACAAGCTGTTCTGCCAGAAGATAATAGTTTCCCTTATGTGTTGCGTATTGTCTCAGAAATTACTGAATCCAATGGTTCAAGTTCGATGGCAACCGTATGTGGTTCGAGTTTGTCATTGATGGATGCCGGGGTGCCAATTAAAGCGCCGGTTGCTGGTATCGCTATGGGCTTGATCAAAGAAGAAGATCGTTTCGCGGTCTTGAGTGATATTTTAGGGGACGAAGATCACCTGGGTGATATGGATTTTAAAGTCGCCGGTACTGCCGAAGGGGTTACGGCCCTACAAATGGATATTAAGATTAACGGCATCAACCGTCAGATTATGGAAAGTGCTTTGGAACAAGCTAAAGAAGGCCGATTGCATATTCTCGGTGAGATGGCTAAAGTGATCGATTCGCCTAAAGTGGAAATGTCACAACACGCGCCGCGTATTATCACTGTGAATATTGAGCCGAAAAAAATTGGTGATGTCATCGGTAAAGGTGGCGCGACCATTCGTCAGCTTTGTGAAGAAACCGGTGCCACCATTGATATTGATGACGATGGCAAAGTCAACATTTTCGCCACTGACGGTGAGTCCGGTAAGCTGGCACAACAACGTGTTGAGGAATTGACCAAAGACATTGAAGTTGGACAAATTTATGATGGTCGAATTGAAGGGCTTAAAGATTTTGGCGCGTTTATTGAAATTTTGCCAGGTAAAAAAGCGTTTTTACATATTTCACAAATTTGCGATGAGCGGGTTGAAGATATTAATAGCCAGCTCAAAATGGATCAGCAGGTTACCGTAAAAGTGGTAGAAATTGATCGACAGGGTCGTATCCGCGTGAGTATGAAGCCTTCTGTCTTTGAACAATAACAGAGGCATGTGGCGATGCGTCATCCGTCCGCGGTAGTGTTATTATCAGGTGGTATGGATTCCACCACCTGTCTTGCCATTGCCACGCATGAAGGTTACGATTGTTATGCCATGAGCTTTGCTTATGGTCAGAAAGCAACGGCGGAGCTTAACGCGGCGAAACTGATCAGTAAACAATTTGGCGTGAAAGCCCATAACATTGTGCCTATGGATTTTTTAAAAGATCTGGGTGGATCGGCGCTGACTTCAGATCAGTTGTCCGTGCCTGAGTATGAAGCAAGTGATGACATACCCATTACCTATGTGCCGGCAAGAAATACCATGTTTTTATCCATGGCCTTAGGTTGGGCGGAAATGTTGCGCGCTGACCATATTTTTATTGGTGTTTCTGAAATTGATTATTCTGGTTATCCCGATTGTCGTCCGGAATACATTGCCGCCTTTGAAAAAATGGCGAACCTGGCGACTAAACGCGCGGTTGAAGGACAGCCGTTAAAAATTCACGCGCCATTATTGCATTTGTCCAAAGCGCAAACTATTCTTAAAGGCGCTGCGCTTGGCGTTGATTACAGCATCAGTGTCAGTTGTTACAGTGCCAATGACCGTGGCGAAGCTTGCGGGCGTTGTGAGAGTTGTGTGTTGCGACAAAAAGGGTTTAGAGAAGCGCGAATGGATGACAGCACCCGTTATTATCAGTAAAAAATATGTATAGCATTACCATAATCCTACGATTTTGCGCGGCGCATAAAATTGACGGCTATAATGGCAAGTGCGCGAATCTGCATGGTCATAATTATAAACTGGAATTGGAAGTCAGTGCCACACAGTTGGATAAGTTAGGGTTTGTGGTCGATAGTGACATTATCAAACAACACGTCAAGCCAATTATCGCGCAGTTGGATCATCAATACCTCAATGAATTGCCCGGGTTTGCCGGTGTGTCTCCCAGCGCTGAAAATATTGCTAAATATATTTATGAACAATGCGATCAATCATTGCGAAAAGATCGCATCCAAATTAGCCAAGTCACTTTGTGGGAAACCGATGATTTCTATGTGCGTTATCGCAAATGATAAATAATAAAGAACAACGTTTACGTATCACTGAAATTTTCTATTCACTACAAGGTGAAACCAGTCTTATGGGGTTGCCCACCGTTTTTATTCGCTTAACCGGTTGTCCATTACGTTGTCACTATTGCGATACCGCTTACGCGTTCTCCGGCGGCAAGCCGTGCTTGATTGATGATATTGTTAAAGAAGTCTCCCAATACCATACCAAACACATTACGGTAACAGGTGGTGAACCATTAGCGCAACCCAATTGTTTAGTATTGCTCAGCCGTTTATGTGATTTGGATTATACGGTATCACTGGAAACCAGCGGCGCGTTATCGGTCGCGCGTGTTGATCCGCGGGTGATTAAAATTATTGATGTCAAAACACCAGCTTCCGGCGAAGTTAAAAAAAATGATTGGTCTAATTTTGATCATTTGAATCAGCATGATGAGATAAAATTTGTCATCTGTGATTATGACGATTATTGTTGGTCTAAAACCATACTGGATGACTATAATTTGCGTGACAAAGCCGTTTTATTCTCGCCCAGCTGTGAACAGCTGCCCGCGCAAAAATTAGCCGATTGGATACTTGCCGATCAATTACCGGTGCGCATGCAGATACAGTTGCATAAATATTTATGGGGTAATGTCAAAGGGAAATAACGGTCGCGCGCTCACCTTGCCGCTAACCCTTTGATCTTTCAGCCCTTCGACCCTTCGACAGGCTCAGGGCAAGCAGGCTCAGGGGCCACCCTTCGACGGGCTCAGGGACCACCCTTCGACAAGCTCAGGGACCGCCCTTTGGCAGGCTCAACGTATAAGATGGCTGAGCTTGTCGAAGCCCAAGCACGTCCTCGGAAAACTTGTGATGCCTTTCGACGAGCTCAGGGACGGCAAGCTCAGGGATCCCAGCTTGATCACCTAAAGATTTCGCGCTAAAATTAAAACGCATGAAATACACCGAATTATACAGTCATGATGGACTTTCTTATTTCAAAGAAGTAGAAATTAAACCTGCTGAAAAAGAAGCGCTTGGATTTTATTCTCAACCTTATACGATCCGTGATATAGTTTTCAGAGAATCAGACGCGAATGACTGTTTTGATTGGCATGCCGCTCCACGCGCGCAGTATATTGTTTATCTTTCCGGGGAAGTTGAAATTCAAGCCAGTGGTGGTGAAACGAAACTATTTACCGCCGGCGATATATTGCTGGCAAATGATACCCAAGGTAAGGGACATATTACCAAAGTTTTGAAAAAAAGCATGGCTGTTATCCTGAGAAAGTAAGCAATACTGTCAAGGCAAAATAGAAATTTCCGGTAAAGGGCAAAGTAGAGATTTCCGGTATGTTGATTGAAAAAGCTGTTCATGAAATAGAAGTAGAGAGTAGTTGAGCGTGCTTATTTTTGTTTTTGGATAGGAGTTGATTACG
>JBCCYM010000008.1:0-38464 GCA_039190005.1 Pseudomonadota bacterium | reverse complement strand
CTTTTCTTTTACGCGTATGCTTTCCTTTATTTTTATATATATAAACATAAATCAAGATAAATTGCATTCCTTTTTCTAGGCAACTAGAAAGATAGTAAGCTAATCCAAAAAGTGCATAAATGTGTTTACATGCTTTGTCTTCATTTTTCATATTAATATATTCGTGAGTCAAGATTAGAATCCAGTTAAAAATTCGGTTAAATTATTTCATTATACAAATCTTTCCACAGTGGATTATATTTTTCAATTAATTTTAACTTCCAGATACGATTCCATTTTTTAATTTGTTTTTCACGAGTTATAGCAGAATACATATCATCATGCAATTCAAAATAAACTAAACGATGCACATTGTATTTTTTTGTAAAACTTTCAGTCAAGTTATTTTTGTGTTCCCAAACACGTTTTATTAAGTCTGAAGTGACGCCAGTATACAATGTGCCATTACACTGACTAGCCATAATATAAACAGCTGGTTGTCGTTCAATCATAAATCAAATCCTGAATTTATATTTGCAAGTAAATTTTCATCTGAGTTATACCCGATTTTCTTTTGCTATTCTGTCTTATTTTTTATCATTCCTGTTTTTTTCTTCCGTCATTCCCGCGCAGGTGGTCCCTGAGTTTGTCGAAGGGCGGGAATCCAGAGAACAAACTACAGGCATGAGCATTTTTCTCCTGGATTCCCGCCTTCGCGGGAATGACGGGGTGTTCTATTAAAAAATAGGTTGAGTATTATTTTGAGTGTTTTTGACCCAAGAATATTTCAAAGTGGTGGCAGACTAAGTGGACAAATTTCCATCTTGAAGTGTGTTAGGCATATCAGGATTATCAGAATAATAAATATACTGGAAAATTTCAACAACACGCTTAACACCATTAGTATAACGCGCGGTGTTAACGGCGATTTTTGCCTGTTTCGGTGTGAGTAGTCCCATCAGGTAAACAGTGGCATTGTCAGTGACTACTTTTATACTTTCGGGTGGCATTTTTCCTTGGGTGATAATTTTGGTTCTGACTTCTGTCGTCAACCAGCTGTCGTAAGCGTAATTGCCCAGTTTATTTTCTGAAATAGTAATAAAATTGTAGACATGTTTAACGCCTTTGGTATAAGCCGCGATCTGCGCCGCGCGTTCGCTGATTTCTTCTGATGGCACGGTGCCGGTAAGGAGAACACGGTAGTTAAAATCATCGACATTGATATGACTGTTTTTAAATATTGACTGATGTAATGCTTGTTTAATACTAAAAGTTATCTTTTGATTATTGATGGATTGCTGCCAGTCATAACGGTGATAAGCCATTTCAGCGCCAGTAGTGGCAACGGTAGTGCAAGCCGTGTTGATTATAATCAGCCCTACAGATATAAATAAAAAAGTAACGTATTTTATCGATGTAATGATCTGTCTACAGTCACTGATTTGGCGCATATTCAAACAGCTTAACAACTTTTCTCACACCACTAACATCACTGGCGAGTACCGCGCTTTTTTCACCTTGCTGTTGGGTGACAATGCCTTGCAAGTAAACAATACCGTTTTCCGTGGTGACGTTGATTTCCGCTGATTTGAAACCTTGATGGCCCAAAAGCGTGCTTTTGACTTTGGTGGTAATCCATTCATCCTGCATTCTCGCGCTATGCGAAATAACTGGACGGATTTCAATTTCATTATAAAGGCGTTTAATACCGGACACATTATTGGCAATCGATTCAATTTGCTGTTTCATGGCGGCAGTTGGCGCTTGACCGGCGAGTAATACCCAACCATTGTAACTGTTGACGACAACACGACATTGATTGTGTAAGTCAGTTTGATTATTGATTTGTACAATAATCGCTTTTCGGATCTGATGATCTTTTTCAGCGACGCTGTGGCTGCGTTTGTCATAAATAACAGACGTTGCCGCGACACCGGCGGCAGTACCGCCAACAAGTGCCGCGGTCACACAACCCTGTAAATTGATCATTAAGGGAATGAGTATCAGTAATTTTAAGTATTTCATGGTAAACTATCCAAATAAACGTGTATCAATCATATCACAAAGACAGTGAATAATCAGTAGATGGGTTTCCTGAATGCGCGCGGTAATATCAGAAGGTACCCGAATTTCACAGTCGCCTTCTTTTAATAGCATAGCGGCTTTGCCGCCGTCTCTGCCGCTGAGCAGAATAACGCGCATGTTTTTTTGCTGCGCCACCTCGATGGCGTTGCAAATATTATTAGAATGACCACTGGTTGAAATTGCCAAAAGCACATCACCTGGTTGCCCTAAAGCGCGTAATTGTTTGGCAAATATATCACTGTAATGGTAATCGTTGCCGATAGCCGTGATGGTTGCCATATCAGCGGTTAAGGCGATGGCTGGCAAATTTGGTCGCTCTCGTTCAAAACGGTTTAGTAATTCACTGGAGAAATGTTGCGCGTCACAGGATGAGCCGCCATTACCACAGCTTAATACCTTGTGGTCATTGAGTAGCGCCTCGACAATACTATTACCTGCTTCGGCAATCGCCTCGGTTAATAGTTTTTGACTCTGTTGTTTAACCGCAATGCTATCGGAAAAATGTTGTGTTATTCTTTCAATCATAAGCTATTCAATGGTAAAAGCGTTTTGAACCCAGTTTGTTTTGAATATACCTGATTGTTGGCGCAAGTCAAGTACATCAAAACGGCAATGCTGATAATGGCTGGTATGGGTTTGTTGCAGATAATATTCGGCGGCGCGGATGATTTTGCCTTGTTTATGACCGTCCACACTGTCGGCGCCACTGACATAAGATGAATGATTGCGTAATCGTACTTCAATGAAAACCAGCGCGGAGTTATGTCGCATAATCAGATCGATTTCACCACAACGACAGCGGAAATTGCGAGCCAGTAATGTTAGTCCTTGTTTTTGTAGATAATCACAGGCAACATCTTCCGCGTGCTGGCCTAATATTTGTCGGTTTCGCTTAAGCATGTATGGCAGTTAAAATATAGCGTAGTCATGTACTGGAATTTTTTAGGCATTCCGACTGCCTGGTAATTGCTTATCGTGTGGGTCACCGTCGCGCAAAGGCCTTGTTTTTTACAGTAATCAAAAGCCGTGTTCATGGCAGCGCGTATTGATTCACCATTTTTCTTCGACAGCGTTGTGACTTTATAATGATTCTTAGTTGTTTGATCAACTGTACTTGTTGTATTCGCGCACGCGCTAAGATTAAACAATAGTATCACGCCAATGACGATGTATAGTATTGTTTTAAGCTTTGGTAACATGTTTAGCGTATCATGGTCTATAAATTTTTTAATGACGCCAATACTTCGCAAACATGACCGGGTACTTTTACTTTGCGCCATATTTGACGAATCACACCCGTATCATCAATTAAAAACGTGCTGCGCTCAATGCCGCGCACTTGTTTGCCATACATATTTTTCATTTTCATCACATCAAAACGCTGGCACATTTCTTCTTCCGGGTCAGCAATCAGATCAAAAGGCATCTCATATTTTTGTTTAAATTTTTCATGTGAGCTTAAACTATCACGCGAAACACCAAGAATAATGGCATTGAGATCAGTAAACGCTTTATAGTTATCACGAAAATCTTTGCCTTCTTGAGTGCAGCCGGGGGTACTGTCGCGAGGATAAAAATACAGGACAACATGGTTGCCTTTTAATGAAGCTAATTTAATTTTTTGTTCATTTGTCATAGTAACTGTCAAATTAGGCAGTTTACTACCAACTGTTAATGGCTTGGGCATATTTTTCTCCTAACAACAAAGTTTGTATCGTATTACTGGGTGTAAAATTTTAATAATAACTCGGATTGATAAATGTTTATTTATTTATAGTGTCATTGTAATGCCACTATATTTTTATTATTTGGATAATATAATCAACATAATTGTTTTACACAAGCAAAATATCAATTATAATCCGTTTTTACAAATAAAGGTGTGATAACAATGTATAGCAAATCAATGAGCATAGCGACATTTGACCCTGAATTAGCACAGGCCTTATCCAATGAAGCCCAACGCCAAGAACAATCCATTGAACTGATAGCTTCTGAGAATTTTGCCAGTCCGTTGGTGATGGAAGCTTACGCGTCTTTGTTGACCAATAAATACGCCGAGGGGTATCCCGGCAAGCGCTATTACGGGGGGTGTGAATTTGTTGATCAGGCGGAAAGATTGGCAATTGAGCGGGTAAAACAGCTTTTTGCCGCTGATTATGCCAATGTGCAACCACATTCAGGGTCACAGGCAAACGCGGCGGTATATCAGGCCTTGGTTAAGCCCGGTGACACAGTGCTGGGCATGTCTTTATCGGCTGGTGGGCATTTAACCCATGGCAGCCGGGTTAATTTTTCCGGTAAAATTTATAACGCCGTGTCTTATGGTATTGATGCTAAGACAGGTTTAATTGATTATGATGAGATAGCGGCACTCGCCCGTGAACATCGTCCTAAAATGATTGTTGCCGGTTTTTCCGCTTATTCAAGAGTGATAGATTGGCAGAAATTTCGCCAGATTGCCGATGAAGTCGGCGCTTATTTGTTAGTCGATATGGCGCATATTGCCGGTTTGGTCGCGACCGGTATTTATCCATCACCCATACCATTTGCTGATGTGGTTACCAGTACCACGCACAAGACATTACGTGGTCCACGTGGCGGTATCATTTTGGCCAAGCAAAATGCCGACATTGAGAAAAAATTGCAGTCCGCCATTTTTCCAGGCATACAGGGTGGACCGTTGATGCATGTGATCGCGGCAAAAGCTGTCGCGTTTAAAGAAGCGCTGGCGCCGGAATTTAAAACGTATCAACAGCAAGTGGTGGATAACGCTCGAGTAATGACTGAGGTATTGACGCGGCGAAATTACAATGTGGTTAGTGGTGGGACAGATAACCATTTGTTTTTAGTGGATTTAATCGCTAAAGATATTACCGGCAAGGCGGCTGAAGCGGCTTTGGAGCATGCCGGTATTACTACTAATAAAAATGCCGTGCCGGGTGATCCACGCCCGCCTTTTGTCACCAGTGGTTTGCGTTTGGGGACACCAGCGATCACTACCCGTGGATTTAAAGTGTCAGAATGTGCTAGCGTAGCCGAATGGATATGTGATATTCTTGATGATATGACCAATGAGAAAATCATTGAGGAAACGAAAAGGAACATATTGGATTTATGTCAGAGATTTCCTATTTATGAATAATCTGATAGACGTAATATAAATTAATTGAAAGGGATGAGGTATGTATTGTCCATTTTGTAAAGCTGAAGATACGAAAGTCATTGATTCAAGATTAGGTGGCGATGGTAGCACGGTAAGACGTCGTCGTGAATGCGTCGCTTGTCAAGGTCGCTTTACCACTTATGAAGAAATTGAGATGTCTTTCCCGCGTATTATTAAACGTGATGGCAGTCGCAGTAGTTTTGATGAAGCGAAGCTGCGTCGAGGTATGTTGATCGCGCTGGAAAAACGACCGATATCGCAGGATCAGATTGAAGCGGCGATCAGTCGTATTAAAAATCGCCTACATACCAGTGGTGAACGGGAAATATCAGCGCTTAAATTAGGCGAATGGACGATGGATGAATTATGTAAGCTTGATCTTGTCGCTTATGTGCGCTTTGCATCGGTGTATTTATGCTTTGAAAATACCGACGCGTTTATTAACGAAATTCAGAAACTTACCCTTCTTGGACGGGATTCTCAAAAAATCAGTCGCCATGAAGCCTCAAAAACGGCATAAAGCGCGGAGTTATGTGCTGCAAGCACTGTATCAATGGCATATTACCGGCGATCCCGCCGCGCAGGTACTCGCTCAGTTCAACGATAATATTAAGCACGATAATACCGATGAAGCGTATTTTAACCGTCTTTTCAATGGTGTGACGCGACAACAACAGGCTATCGATAAACAATTTAAGCCATTGCTCGACCGCGCCTATACTGAATTGACGCCTATCGAGTTGAATATACTGCGCCTGGCAACTTATGAATTAACCCATTGTCATGATGTGCCTTATAAGGTTGTCATTAATGAAGCCCTGAATTTGGCTAAAACCTTTGGTGCTACTGACGATGGTTTTAAATATGTCAACGCGGTGTTGGATAAAATAGCGCGGCAACAGCGTGCCGCGGAAACTGAAACCGCTATTTGAACCTGATGAGCGATTTAAGCGAGTTTGACGTCATCAGTCGTTTTTTTACCCCAAGCGACTATCGTTCTGACATTAAACTGGGTGTGGGCGATGATGCTGCGATTGTCACTATACCGGATGACCAGGAATTAGTAATTTCTACGGATACTTTGGTCGAGACTATCCATTTTTTGCCGGATATTCGTGCTGAAGACTTAGCTTATCGGAGTTTAGCGGTTAATTTAAGCGACTTAGCCGCTATGGGTGCTGAACCGGCTTGGTGTATGCTCAGTTTGACATTGCCGCATAGTGATGACGCGTGGTTGCACTCATTTAGCCAGCAGTTTTTTACCACGGCTAAAGCCTACCAGCTTGATTTAATTGGCGGTAATTTATCGCGTGGTCCGCTGGCAGTCACGCTACAGATTGCCGGTTATGTGCCAAAAGGTCAGGCCTTAACACGCCATCAAGCGAAACCGGGCGATATTATTTTTGTGACCGGACAATTTGGTTTAGCCGCCGCTGGTTTGGATGTGTTAAAACAAGTTAATAAGGATCAAAAACAACACTTAAATGAAGCGCAGCAACGCGCGGTGGCTGCTTTTTTACGACCACAACCGCGAATTACTGAAGCCTTGGCAATTCGTGATATTGCCAGTAGCTGTATTGATATATCGGACGGTCTATTAGTTTATTTGCGGCATATGACCACTGCTTCAAAGGTGGGCGCTGTTATTGATATTGACAATATTCCGGTGACAACATTATTGTCACCCAAACAGGCGATCACAGCAGGTGAAGATTATCAATTATGCTTTACCGTGCCACCATCTGTCGCTTCGACCTTGCCCATTTCAGCTGTAGCTATTGGTCATATCGAAGCGCAAACTGGCTTGCGACTTTATCAGGCCGGTAAAAAAATTGATATGACAATTGAGGGGTATCGGCATTTTTAGCTTATACCTGTTGAGAAATTTTATTTGTTTAAGTACCCTGAGCCTGTCGAAGGGCGGTTCCTGAGCTTGTCGAAGGAGGCTTAAACAAATAAAATTGACTTTAAAGATGAGAGGCTAATTAAAATTTTTGATGAAAGAAGCTTATTATAAAAATCGAGTACCACGTTCAGTCTGGCGCAATCCCTGGCATTTTATTGCTTTTGGTTTTGGTAGCGGTGCCGTGCCGGTCGCGCCTGGCACGTTTGGTACCTTGGTGGCCATACCATTTTACCTGTTGTTAAACCAGTTACATCTGATTTACTATCTTATCGCGGTTTTAATCATTGCTATTTTCGCTATTATTTTATCAGATAAAGTCAGCCGCGAGATCAAAGTACATGACCATCCTGGCATGAATATTGATGAATTTGTCGGTTTTTTTGTCACCATGATCAATGCGCCTTCAGGATGGCAATGGATAGTCATAGGATTTGTTTTATTTCGTTTCTTTGACATCATCAAACCACCACCCATCGGCTGGATAGATCGTCATGTCCAAGGTGGTTTTGGTATGATTTTAGATGATGTGCTTGCTGGATTAATTAGTTGTGTCTTGATGCAGCTGTTGGCTTATATTTGGGTGACTTTTTTTATTAAATAAATACTTACTTTGAGTAAGTGTTTACTTAAATTTGGCGGAGAGAGAGGGATTCGAACCCTCGATGAGGCTATAAACCCCATACTCCCTTAGCAGGGGAGCGCCTTCAGCCACTCGGCCATCTCTCCGATGTTCTTAGTAAGCTGATTATTATAACGATTTAATTAAAATAATAAAAGCATAAATTTGCATCTCATCGTAAAAAATTACTGGCTATCAGTTATTGCGCGTCTTATAATCCTCAAACCTAAAAACCGCAGCTGTCCCTGAGCTTGTCGAAAGCCGCACTATAATGTATCCTTTAAGCATTATAAAAAAAGGAAAGTTATTATGTCTGGTTTTCTTGATAGAATTGTTTTAGGTTATCAGGAATGGGTAGCATTGCCTAAGTTACACATTCCTATTATTAAAGCAAAAGTAGATACTGGCGCGACACTATCGACATTACATGCCATTGATATTAAACGTGTCTGGCGGCATGGTATACCGCACGTAAAATTTACTGTGCATCCTTTTTTACAAGATAAACGCATTGAGCGACATTGCTGTTTACCTATAATTGACAGACGGACGATTGTCAGTTCTAATGGCGAAAGAGAATTGCGTTATATTGTCAAAACTTTTTTGCGTTTGCAGAATAAACGCATTGAAATTGAACTGACGTTAACTGATAGAAGCACAATGCGTTTTCCAATGTTATTGGGCCGAAAAGCCTTGGTTGGTGTCGCGGTTGTTGATCCTGGAAAAGCTTATTATCTGGGTAAATTTAATACTATGGAAGCTGAAAACCTTTATATCAAATAATTAGGATAATTGTTGATGAGAATTGCCATACTTTCAAGAAATATAAACCTATACTCCACACGACGCTTAAAAGAAGCGGGGGAAACACGAGGGCATCAGGTTGATGTCATCGACACACTTCATTGCTATATGGATGTGACTTGTAATCATCCAACTGTGCGCTATGAAGGGGAAGAGCTGCAGCGTTACGATGCTGTGATTCCTAGAATTGGCGCGTCAATTACCTTTTATGGTGCCGCGGTGGTGCGTCAGTTTGAAATGATGGGGACATTTTCTGTCAATGAGTCCGTCGCTATTACTCGCTCACGCGATAAATTACGCGCGTTGCAATTGTTATCACGTAAAGGTATTGGTCTGCCTAGAACCGGATTTGCCAATAAACCGGATGATGTGAAAGATTTGATCAAACATGTTGGTGGCGCGCCACTGGTTATTAAATTATTAGAAGGCACTCAGGGCATTGGTGTGGTATTGGCGGAAACTCAGAAAGTAGCGGAAAGTATTATTGAGGCTTTTATGGGGCTTAAAGCGAATATCTTAGTGCAAGAATATATTAAAGAATCAGAAGGCGCGGATCTTCGTTGTTTTGTGGTAGGACGTAAAGTGGTCGCGGCAATGAAGCGACAGGCGGTGGATGGTGAGTTTCGTTCTAATTTACATCGTGGTGCTTCAGCACAGCTAATCAAATTAAGCAAAAAAGAACGTGAAACAGCGATTAATGCGGCAAGTGTCATGGGTTTGGGAGTTTGCGGTGTTGATTTATTACAATCCGTAAATGGACCAGTGGTAATGGAAGTTAATTCATCACCTGGCTTAGAAGGCATTGAAGCCGCGACTAACAAAGATGTTGCCGGCATTATTTTTGATTTTATTGAAAAGAATGCCAAGCCAAATCGAACCAAAACACGCGGTAGAGGCTAGTAAAATCAATCTGACATCCCTGAGCCTGTCGACCCTTCGGCAAGCTCAACGTATAAGATGGCTGAGCTTGTCGAAGCCCAAAGCACGTGCTCGGAAAACTTGTGATGCCTTTCGGCAGGCTCAGGGACCACTTTTGGCAGGCTCAACGTACTAAGATGGCTGAGCTTGTCGAAGCCCAAGCACGTGCTCGGAAAACTTGTGATGCCCTTCGGCAGGCTCAGGGACCACCCTTCGACCCTTCGACAGGCTCAGGGAGCAAGCTCAGGGGCCACTTTGACTGTGGTTTTTAGCTTGTGAAAAGCTTATTTAACATATATGCCAAGCGATAACCTGCTAATGTGACGCGTTGTAAGGCGATGGATTGTCCTTTGTTAATATAAGTTTTGCTTGGTCTTTTGTCGACAGGGGTGTTGTAGACAAACGTTTTAGCAATGGTTAAACTTTCATCAGCCCAATGTTGTGGGTTAGTATCGGTAATTTTTTGTTGACCAAAAAAAGATTTAGGATATTTTTTCTGTAATTCTCTGGCAGTTTTGATGACTTTTTCCTTGCTAATAGCGCCCGTTGGGATGGCGCCTACGGCGGCATCCCAAAGTTTGTGTAGATTTTTTATGTTACCGTAACGAATAGGAAAAAAATTACCACCTTTATCACCATCGGGATAGGCCTTGCTGACACGGGTGGACGCGTGTAAAGGTTGATGAATATCGCCTAAAATATGGACATAAAACGCCAAAAACCAAGCGCGCATAAATGTATTGCTTTGCTTGTTTGACAAGACTGACCAGCTTTGCTGAATTGCCCAAATCGCGTTGTGTTTTGCAAGGGGCGGTAACGCTTGACCATCGGTGCTAAATGGTTGATTGACAAAATGCCAGCTATTAAAGGCTTCAACACCTTGAATACGCAATATATCAGGCCAGGCGGAGAGTTGTTGAAATGTTTTGACTTGTGGTTCTACTTTGCGCAATGCGCTTACCAGGGTATTAACATGATGTTTTGCCGTGCTGGTCAGATTTTCGTAAGCAATTTCAGCAATAATTTTGTGAACAGCGGTATTCCAGGCGCTGGCACTCAAGGGAAAGGCTAAACATACCAGTAGAATAATTTTCCTAAGTTTGATCATACGTTGTCTCCTGACTTTGTTTATTTTTTACTCGTTGATGAGTTTACTTTTTCAATTTTAGGGTGGTCGAATGTGCCGGTTATGGTATAGTGACTGCCCGCCACGCGACTGATTCCGGCGCCAAAAATACGATTGCCAATCCACGCAACCGCGCCGATTATCGGATTAAGTGTTGCCGCGCCGACAATAATTGGAATACTTGATGAGATATGTGGTTTAATAAAAAGACCGAGGTCTAAAGTCTTTTTAATCGTATTAACGTTGCCACTTAAATCGATGTCGGCGACAGAACCTTTAAATTCCACGGAATCCAGTGTCACCATGCCTTTATTAAATTTAAACAGACCTGTCATCGTTTTGAACGTATAGCCTTTGTGTTTTAAGCTGCTAAATCCACTTAAGATATTATCAAGGCTTAATATCGTCACGACTTTACCGAGACCAAGTTCATTATCCGTTCGTTGGTTTAGGTTATCGAAATAACCATTATACAGTTGTAATCGAATATTGCCTGTGGCTGTTGTGGCATCAAAATGATTTGGGCTGCTATTCCAAGTAAGGTTAAAGGTCATGCCGCCTCTTGTTGCTTCAAGACTACGATTTTCTGATTTCAATAATGTCATTAATTCAATCAGATTCTGACTATATAAATTTCCCGATAATGTCGTCTGTTGTTTATTGTCATCAACAAAATACCAATTGCCCGATACATTGCCGGTCAGTATCTCTGATTGGACATTGAATTGATTTAGAACGAGGTCATTTTCATTTTTGCTTGTCGAAACTGTTAAATGATTGAAGAAGTAAGGTCCTATGTTGATATTATTTACTGAGAAAAATGTTGATGGGATCTGGTCAAATTTAAGGGACGCTTTTTCGTTTTTATCCTCTGAAAAAATAGTAGCATTTGGCAATTGCAGACGTTGTAAATCACCAGAGAATAATCCGTGTACTAAGTCTTTTGGTAAGCGGAAACTGCCGACAATTTGATTGCCAGATACTTTAATGTCGTATTGATCATCTGCGGGTGTGATTTTTACGTTTGTATTGTCAAGTTTTTCATCGGCAATATCCAGCTCGCCAACTGTCACATTAATGAGATTAGGTTGTAGACTTGATGGGCTTATATTGTCGTTATTTTTTTGCATATTATTAATATAGTTTGACCAGTTGCTCCAATTGAGTTTAGGTATGTAGCCGCTGACAACAATACCAGGTTGAGATTGAAATGTTGTATTGCTGGAACCGAAATTAATGTGCGTGCTATACATTTGTGCCTGGTCATTGTTGTCATCTTTGAACAGTGACGCGACACTGAAGAGATTATTATAATTAACATTAAGCGTGGTGTCCTTTCCTTCCCCGAATTGCATTTTCAAAGTTGCCGGTTTTGGCTCCTGTGTGGTTTTGTTGAATGGCGTGGGATAGTCTATTTTTATACCTTCTAAATCGGATTCGACATTTAAGGTATTGAGACGTTGATCTTGCGCGTTGGCATATAAATTGACAGCCGCGTTGTATTTTGTCACGCCACTAATAAAACTGTTTTTAGGCCATTGTAAGTAGTTTTCTAAGGCGATGACTGAAAGCTCACCTTGGGCATTGATTTGAATAACTTCATCCTTAGTCGTGTTGATATTCGCTTGACCGGGATATCCGAGCCACTTACCTGTGATGTCGGAAGCCGTTATGCTATTCTCAGTGAAAGCTAAGGCGCCGGCTAATTGGGTGAAATCAAGATTAAGATTGCTTATTTGTAGTCCGGCATTCTTAAATGTTGCCAACCCGGATAGTTTGGTATTCTCTGTCTGTTCTAAAGGCACATCTAATGTAAGATTGATGGCGAAATTCCCTCGCGCGTTTAGTGGTTTTGCTTTGTCTTTTAGTATATCCGCCACGGGGCTTTGATGCACTAGGGTGTTGATATCTTTGCCGTTACTGTTGATCTCACCAGTGATATAAATATGAGGACTGCCTTGCGTATGAATGTTGGGGATATAAGCGTCAGCATGGGTAATCGTGCTGTTGTAAATTTTACCACTTGTCACCTTGGCAATAAGGCTATTGTTATAAAGCGTAATCTGACCATTTAGATGTTTTAATATCGGCCAATCAGGTCCATAATTAAGCGTCAAATTTTTTACTGATTTACTCGCCCAAAATAAACCACCGCCATCACTGAAATGGAATTTATAGGGATTACCATACACAACAAACATGCCGTTATCAGCATCACTGGATAGGAAAGCTTTGTTTAACCAATCAGACAAACCTTGCGGAAAATGATTTTCCGGAAAATAAGGCGATAAGAGGGCCGCGTTTTTGTGATGAAAACCGGCAATGATACTTATTGTCGGTGGCAGCTTATCTTGTGGTAATAATAATGCCGCGTTACCATAAAACGCCAATATTTTATTTGATAAGTTAAAAGACTTAGCTGTGATTTTCCAACTGCCATTGGATTGTTTGATCCCATGAATAGTAGCGGACGCGTGATCAATTGGTAAAGCTGTTTTAAATAGCGCCGGTAATGTAAAGCTTGCTTGTCGACTATTAAGCGAGAAATCTAAGTTATTTTTTGTCAGTTGCAGCTTGCCGCTTAAATTTGTTAATCCAGGTAGGTTATGATAATTCTTTACATTAATTTGGTTTAAATCAGCACTAAGATTATTGATGTTATCATGACTTATTGAACCATGATAGCTTAGGCTGATATTATCGATAGTGCCGGTGGGTTGCGTTTCACTTAAAATGTCTTCCGCCTTATCCGGTAACCAATTGCTTGCCAGTAAGGCTGACGTCATATCGCCAACATTGACATAGCTGAGCTTAATTTGCTGTTGTTGCTTGATTTTAGAAAACGAAATATCAACCTTAGGCCAGCTGTTTTTATCAATAGTCAGTGCTAAATTCGGCGAAGATAATTGCCATCCATGTGGTGTTGGTTGCCATAAAAAATTTCCTTTCAGTGTGTTGATAGTCGGTAATTGTCTGTTTTTTATGGTCTCCAATAATTGTAAATCCGTGGCATTGACTGTCGCTTGACTGTTCAGCCATTTTCCCGGCGCTCGGTTTAACCAGATTTGTCCATTGACGATGCTTTGTTTAATCTTGAAATGCTGATCAATTGGTTTGTCTATCCAGTTTTCCAAGGCGATGTGTTGTAATTTTAGATATAACTTAGCCTGGATGTGTTGTAAATTGTTTAGATTACCATTTGCTCGCGCGATAATTATAGCGGATCTATCTGTTGCTTGACGCACTTCAAGCCTGGCTAAGAGATGGTGGTTGTGCCAAAAATTAGATAATTGAACGTTTGGGATAAGCAGGTCATGGGCGTTGCCTTGTAATGGTGTTAAATTTAAATCAACATGCTGAGCCGATACTAACGTGGCTTGCTGTAGTATGTTGATAATTTTTGTTTTGATGGCGGATGGTTTGTTATTGGGTGATTGCCAGGTAATCGTCATGCCATTGATGTTGATATGATGGTGCGATGCTTGTTTAATAGAAAGTTTAACGCCATCAATGTGCATTTCTGTAGGATAGAGGCTGAGATGTAGCAGGGCGGTCCATAGATTTAAGGCAATGCTGATTTGATTCACATGTAACCAAGTTTTATTTTTCGATTGATGGGCTGACTGAGGTAGATCAATATCAACATTGCTTGCGTGTATGACTGGTTTAATACCATTCCATTGCGCGTTGAGTTGTCCAATGTGTATCTCAAGACCGGTATATTGTCGAATTTTATTGGTGACGACATCCGGGTATTTATTAATTTGAGGGGTAACAAAGTGCATGATGGTGACAAAGATAGCTAGCATAACGATAAGCGCCAGCAATAATCGCCACACAAAGTGAATAACCGCGATACCTAATTTTCTCATGTTGATGTCATTTGTTTATAGTGATGCCACGTTATCGTTCTAAATCGTCCAATCTTCCATTTTTCTCTAGATTAACACAAATCGGGCAATGGTGGAAAACTTATTGCGTGTAACTTATTGCAAATAAACGGCAAAATGAGATACAATCACAAATGTCCACACAGTCAAAACGAGAAGATAATTTATGAAACATGCTGATGTCAGATTAAAAACAGGATTAGCGGAAATGCTCAAAGGTGGTGTGATTATGGATGTGACCGATGCCGAACAAGCGAAATTGGCGCAAGATGCTGGTGCCGTGGCGGTGATGGCCTTAGAGCGTGTGCCAGCGGATATTCGTGCCCAGGGTGGGGTGGCGAGAATGTCTGATCCGCGCAAAATCAAAGAGATCATGGCGGCGGTGACCATTCCAGTGATGGCAAAAGCGCGAATTGGTCATTTTGTTGAAGCGCGGATTCTTGAAGCGCTTGGTGTCGATTATATTGATGAAAGTGAAGTGTTAACGCCGGCGGACGATGTCAATCATATTGATAAGCTCGCGTTTAATGTTCCTTTTGTTTGTGGTTGTCGCAATTTGGGTGAAGCCTTAAGACGTATCGGTGAAGGTGCGGCCATGATTCGTACCAAAGGTGAAGCGGGTACCGGTGATATTGTCGAAGCCGTGCGTCACATGCGCAGTGTGCAAGGTGAAATCAAGCGTTTGACGACATTGACCCCAGCCGAGTGCATGACTGCCGCTAAAAAACTGGGCGCGCCTTATCAGTTGGTGTGCATGGTGGCGGAAAGCGGTAAATTACCTGTCCCTAATTTTGCTGCTGGCGGCGTGGCAACACCGGCGGATGCCGCGTTGATGATGCAGCTTGGCGCTGAAGCGGTATTTGTCGGTTCTGGCATTTTTAAATCAGGTGATCCGCATAAACGTGCCCGTGCCATTGTTCAGGCGGTCACCCATTATCAGGACGCTAAGATGTTGGCGGAATTCTCAGAAGATTTAGGGGAGCCGATGGTCGGGATCAACGTTGATCAGATGCCAGATCAGGATAAATTGCAGCAACGCGGATGGTAGTGATTGGCGTTTTGGCATTGCAAGGTGATTATGCCGCCCATTGTGCCGCTTTTCATCGTTGTCATGTTACAACATTGCTGATTACCAAACCGCAACAGCTTAATCAGGTGGATGGTTTGGTGATCCCCGGTGGTGAAAGTACCAGTTTGCTCAAACTCATGCGGCCTTTATCATTTATGGCAGCAATCCGAGATTTTTCTCAACAAAAGAAAGCAATTTTTGGTACCTGTGCCGGCGCGATTCTGTTAGCGCGTCATGTGGAGCCTGAACAACAGTCGCTGGGCTTATTGGATATCGCGGTTAAACGCAATGCCTATGGTCGCCAGCTTGATAGTTTTATTACCGAAGAGCAAAGCGCATTAAGCGATAAACCTATGGAAATGGTATTTATACGCGCGCCACAAATTGTCAGTGTCGATAATAATGACATCAAAATATTAGCAAGCTATCAGCGACAACCGGTGCTTGTTCGTCATCAACATATTTTAGCGGCAACCTTTCATCCTGAATTAAGCGAACATGCTATTGTTCATGAGTATTTTGTTAAAATGATCGGTAGAAGTTAATTTATTATTTTCTCCCGTCATGCCCGCACCCTTTCGACCCTTCGGCAGGCTCAACCACCCTCTGTCATTCCCGCGAAGGTGGGAATCCAGAGAATAAACCACAGGCATGAACATTTTTCTCCTCGATTCCCGCCTTCGCGGGAATGACGGGAAAGAAGCGGGAATGACAGAGGATTGTTCCAGATCCTGTCAAAAAGGACAGTCCCTGAGCTTGCTTGCCCTGAGCCTGCCGAAGGATTATGAAACCAGCAACTACTTACCCGATACCACCACCACCGGATACTTAAATTTCTTAGCCGCCGCTTTGACATAGTCTGGTTGAATGCCTTGTTTTACCGCGCCGTTGGGATTGATATAAACCGTAGGGTTGCTCACGGCTAAGGGTTTAACATCTTTGGCACGGTAATTATTTTTTACAATCTCCGCGACCATGCTGCCGGCAGATTTACCAACATTGGTTTGTGAAATACCCAAAGCAAAGGCGGCACCACTTTGTACTGAACCATTATCCGAGGCGATCACTGGAATTTTCATTTTTTCAGCCTGTTGGATTAAGCTATTGACACCATCGACGACCGGCTCATCTTCAAGAATAAAAATGGCTTGATTATTTGGCTTGATCGCGCGCGCGTCCATAATAATATCCGACAAACGTTGTAATTGTATGGATTGTAATTGAATGACTTGTTGTGTTTCACCATCAATAACGGCGGGTTCTACTTGTTTAACGGCGGCGCTTACTTTTTTGGCGTCAATAAATATCCGTTCATCAGAACTGTAGACAAATGCCATATGGGTGAATGGAGTATTGGTTTTTTCAGCTTTATTTTTATTGACCATCACCTGACGTATGAAAGCGATTTGTTTGGCGGGTTCAATATCTTCGTAGTTATAAGTGACATTGTCATTATTGCCGCCTTTGGTAAGATAGGTTTTCGCGTCGGTTGGGTCGATGGCAAGAATGGGTTTGTTTTTAACCAATGTCATTGCCATTCGCATGGGATTTGTGCCAATTGGCGCGACGATGTTAATGTTGGAATTATTATTGAACTGCTGTAATAGAGAATGCTGGATATTAATATCGCCCTGAGCGTTTTTGACAATAAATTTAACCTTATAACCGTAAAGACTGGATTTTGCATCTTTAGTTTCTGCCAGCACCTGGGTCTTGAAACCGTTGATAATATCATTCATCGCGTTGATTTCTACCGGCGCGAGAATGCCAATCGTCAGCGTTTTATCATTATTTGCTGTCGCGATATTGGTCAAAAGCAATGTCGCTATAAAAAAGAAAAAAACCGTCAATTTGTTCATAAGATACCTCATTTGTCTTTATACTGGTTTGTACTTATGAATCATTACATAAATACAAAGCTTTGTCAATAGCTGTTCGGAAAAAATTTACAATTATCTTTCTGTATTTCCGTAAGCTTGACGACTATCAATTTTGGTAAAAACAAACTGCCAAAGATAGGTATAACGGGCACGAAATCCGGCGGCGCAGCATAACAAATAATAGCGCCACATGCGGTAAAAACGTTCATCATATGTGTTTTTCAATTGCGCCCAGTGTTGTTTGAAATTGTCATACCATGCCATTAAGGTCAAATCATAGTCTGTGCCGAAGTTATGAAAATCCTCCAGCGCGAATGTGCCTTGACTTGCTGACACCAGTTGTTTAAGTGATGGAATATGACCATGTGGGAAAATATGTTTGCTCAACCAGGGATCGCCGGTTTTTACCGAAGCATTGCCGCCGATGGTATGCAGGAGAAATACGCCATCTTCTTTCATCTGCTTCTTGACTAATGTCATCAGCCCCTGATAATTTTTATGGCCAATGTGTTCGCATAAACCAATGCTGACAACTTTATCAAATTTTATATTTTTATTATTGTAAATATGCGCGTCGCGATAATCACAGAGAAAAAATTCCACATTTTCTAAATTTTTGCACAGTGTTTTGGCGTACTTGATCTGTTCTTCGGAGATATTCACTGATACAATCTCGCAGCCGTAATTTTCTGCCGCGTATTTAGCAAAACTGCCCCAGCCACAGCCGAGTTCGAGCACTTTTTCGCCGGGTTTTAATTTAACTTTGCGGCAGACTAAATCATATTTGGCATACTGCGCTTTATCTAAATGATCGGTATGTTTAAAATAGGCGCAAGTATACGCCATGCTAGGACCAAGCATGTGTTGGAACAGCGTGTTATCTAAATTATAATGCTCATCCGCTACTTTTTGGGAATGTTTTTTTGATTGAAAGTTTAAAAAAAGCGCGGGAACGAGTTTGACGATATAGCTAAGGTGAGATTTCTTATTATCAATAACATGTGAAGAGAGCAGTTTATAGAAAAATTGATCTAAATCTTCACAATCCCACCATTTATCCATATACGCGTCACCTAAGCCGATGGACTGCTGTCGCAGCACTTTGCCGTAAAGCCGTTCATTATGAACCTGTATGTCACCCGGTCGATCACCATTGATGCGTATATCCGCGCGCGTCAATATCGTTTCAATAATTTTTTTCGCGTTTATGGTCATAATTGCTCCCGTCGAAAGTAGTTTAGTGTAAGGTAATGCGGTCAGATACTTTATGGTATAAATCTCTGAATATATTACTGGGATCGTATTTTTCTTTCAATGCTTTATAATGCGGTTTATTGTAAATTTCCCAGAATTCTTGCTCGCTATAGTGGACGGTAGAATATAATGATTTATAGCCATTTAAACGGCTGACTTCTTTTTCAATTTTTTTATTGTAAAACCCATCGCTTTGCTTGGTTTTAATCACGCCCCAGATGCCGAAATTGATAAATAATGTATCGGTGGGAAGATTAAAAAGATCGTATTTTACCTTGCTATCATAGGCATGAGTGGGGCAAAGCCATAACGGTTTTACCTTAATCTCATTGTGCAGAAAATTATAAAACTCAAGACTTTTTTCAATGGGGATGAGAATATCTTGTACGACGGTTTCTTGCGGTGGCAATACTTTTTGCATATACCGGAGTAAACTATTGTTGCGGTAAAAATTCATGATTTTCCAGTAAGATGATGAATTTAATAACCATTTCCCCGCCAATAAACGTAAGAGTTTATTTTGCAGCCCCAGTTTTTTTGAACACCAAAACCAGTCGGTATCCCAGCGCCAGATATAATCGTTTACCGTTAAATAATCTTCGCGCTTTTTTTGGATGGCGCGATAGAAGATTTTCATAAATTTATAGTTGCTGACATAAGGCGCTTGATCGACAAATTCAGCGGAAATGATACTGAGCTGATCATGTTGGAAACTGACACTCTCAAGAAATTGCGGGTTTTCTTCTTTTTGACTTCGCGCGTAACAGTTTGCTAAGGCTTCAAGACACAACTTAGGATCGTTAAAATGCTGGTAATGTAATTTGACATAGGGTTTTACGGGAATAGTTTTTACTTTTACACGTAAAACATACCCTAATGTGCCATACGAATTTGGCAAGGCAAAGAAAAGGTCCTTGTGCTCATTATCTGGTCGGCAGGTGGCAACGGTGCCATCGGCTAATAGTAAATCAAATTCAAGAATTGTCTCATGGACTAAGCCATAACGAAATGAGGAGGATTCAATGCCTATGCCCGATAGGGCGCCGCCTATGGTGATGGTTTTCAATTCCGGTACCACAGTAGGCATGACATGATGCTTTAGACATTCATCGACAATAGCTTCGTAAGTTGTCATGCCTTCAATATCGGCGTATCCCTCCTGTGGATTGACTTCCAAGACATGGTTAAATGATCTTAAATCAATAAGTTTGTTAGCCTTGCGTCGATTTCTGAAAAGGTTAGACGTGTTCTTCTGCAATCCAATGCTTTTTTCTTGCTTAAAAGCCGCTGGACTGATTGCAGTCAATGCTTTGATTTTTGTGGCATATTTTTTCTGGTTTGACATGAGCACTAGTCTAATTTAAATAGCTGAGTTAATCAAGATATACGAGTAGTCAGGTAAATTCGCGTCTTGAAGTGCCTTAGGTATAAGATTACACTATCACCATGCGTCAAACTATCATTGTCAAAGTTGCTGTGCCGGTGCCCTTGTATCAAGTTTTTGATTATCGTAGTCATGATGCTGAATACCAAGCCGGAATGCGTGTTAAAGTGCCGTTTGGTCGTCGTTATATGATCGGTGTGGTCATGGCTATCAGCGATAAAAGTGATATCGCGACGCATAAACTCAGGATGATTGACAGCCGGATTGACGAGCAAGCCTTATTACCTGATGATATACTTGAACTGTGTCATTGGACCAGTATTTATTATCATCATCCCTTAGGCGAAGTCATCGCGGTGGCATTGCCGGTATTGTTGCGTCAAGGTAAACCGGCTCAACTACATTATGATTACCACTGGCAGTTAACTGAAGTCGGCAAACAAGCCTTGGATACATTGTCGAAGCGGGCGATCAAACAAAAATTGTTACTGCAAACACTTTATGATGCCACACAAGCGTTATCCGCGGATGAATTAAAATCACTTGCTATCAGCTCAGCGACAATTAATACGGCATACCATAAAAAATTCATTGAAAAAATCAATTGTATTCCCAAGCCAGCCATTGATAAAAAAAGTACCGCCTTAACCTTAAACGCGGCACAGTTAAACGCGGTTAACGCGATTACTCAAGCAATAAGTGAATTTCAGGTATTGTCACTAGAGGGTATCACCGGTAGTGGCAAAACTGAGGTGTATTTGCAGAGTATTCAATCGGTGTTGGCGCGCGGGCTTAATGCCTTGGTCATGGTGCCGGAAATTAGTTTAACACCACAAATGACCACACGTTTTCGCCAACGTTTTCATGATAAGCGTTTAGTATTATTGCATTCTCAGCTGAATAATCGTCAACGCTTAAATGCCTGGCTGCAAGCAAGAGACGGGCAGGCGCGTATTATTATCGGCACCCGTTCCGCCGTGTTTACACCCATAAAAAATCTGGGCATGATTATTATTGATGAGGAGCATGATCTTTCTTATAAACAACAAGATGGTTTGCGTTATTCTGCCCGTGATATCGCTATCCGACGCGCGCAAATGCTTACTATTCCCATTGTATTGGGTTCAGCCACGCCGTCTTTAGAAACCTTATACAATACCCAAAAAAAACGTTATCACTTATTGCATTTACCGGAAAGAGCGGGGGCGATGCAAATGCCGCGTTATCGTCTGATTGATATTCGCAATCAGCAATTGGATCATGGTTTGTCCTCACCACTGTTAAAGGCTATGGAAACACATTTATCGCGAGGTCATCAAGTACTTTTATTTTTAAATCGCCGCGGTTATGCGCCAACATTGCTCTGTCCCCAGTGTTCATGGATAGCAAAATGCGCGCGCTGTAATGTCAATATGGTGCTGCATCAACGGCAACAGCAGTTGCGCTGTCATCATTGTGGCGCTACGCGTCAAGTTGATCAAAGTTGTCCTGAGTGTCATCATCCGCAATTGATTGCGATTGGTGTCGGTACTGAACGTTTGGAACAAAGCTTGTTAACGCATTTTCCACAACGGCAAATTGTTCGCATTGATCGTGATGCCACGCGGTCCAAAGATACATTGCAGCCAATATTGGATGATATTACCAATGGTAAAGCCGATATTTTAATTGGCACACAGATGCTGGCAAAAGGGCATCATTTTCCTAAGGTCACACTGGTAGGGGTGATCAATGCCGATGGCGGTTTTTTCAGTGCTGATTTTCGTGCTGTTGAACGTATGGGACAATTGCTATTACAGGTGGCAGGGCGAGCTGGTCGTGGTGAACAGTCCGGTGAAGTGTTGATTCAAACAGCGCAACCGGAAAACAGATTATTGCAAACCTTGATACAACAGGGTTATCGTTCGTTTACTGATATTCTGTTGCGAGAACGACAAGCTTGTCATTTACCGCCGTATTGTTACGCGGCTTTGATACGCGCTGAGGCGACGGATCAGCATCAGGCAATAGGTTTTTTAAAGCAAGTTAAACACCTTATGTCCTTGAACAGTCAAGTGGAAATTTATGGACCAGTTACGGCGCCAATGTCGAAACGCGCGGGCTATTATCGCGCACAGCTGTTATTGCAATCAGACAATCGACAACAGTTGCATCAATTATTAACACCGCTGGTGTTAACTATTCAAAAACTTAAACAAAGCAAACAAGTGCGCTGGTCTTTAGACATTGATCCGCAGGAGATGTTTTGAGCGTATCATTCATTGATTAGCGTTGCCAAAATGATAAATCAGATTGGCACTAAGTGTTGATATATGGCCAGAACTAGAGCCGAAAATATTAGTAAAGACAACGCCTTGATATTCAGCCGCGACATCCAGTTTGGAAGTCACAGCATAGCTTGCGCCGAGACCGGCAAAGGGTTGAGTACCTCTTTTTGCGGTGTTCAATAGGATACCTCCTCCCAGTTTGCCAAACAGTTTAAATCGAGCACTGTCACCTAACGGTAACATACCCTTGATAACAATTGGTATAATCGATCCACTATTACCGTTGATCCAATAATGCTGGACACCGGTTTCAACGGCAAGAAATCGGTTTATTTGATAACCGAGCTGACCAATAGCAGATAAACCGCCGGTTGCGGATGAATTCTCAATTAACAAGTCAGAGTGTGCCACTATTGTTCCGATACCAAGATCAATATAAACCCCTGGATCATTGCCGATATAATTGATGTCCGCTCGCGTATCTTGATACAAACCGCTGGAAATCAATAAAATAGGCAAGAAATAAAATAAGTATTTTTTCATCTGTTTTTTCTATCTAAACTTTTTTTATTCGAAGATGCTAAAAATCATTTAATTGAATTTTTTCTTAAATGTCAAGAAATTCTATAGATGAGAAAGACTTTTGTATTTCAGGTTTTAAAATGAAATAATATAACATTACATTTTCATAATTAATTCAATAAGTTATCAGATTGTTATTGAATTACCAATATGATTATGTTATGTTGTACACAATTTGAAAGTTAAGTAAAAAGCAGGTGTGATGTATCATGAATTTTGACGCTGAATTTATTTCCAGAATTCAATTCGCTTTTACTATTAGCTTTCATATTCTATTTCCGGCATTCAGCATCGGTATGGCGACTTTCCTGGCAATTATGGAAGGGTTGTGGCTGAAAACAAACAATCCGCGTTATCTGGTCATTTGCAAATTCTGGACCAAAATATTTGCCTTAACCTTTGGTATGGGGGTGGTCTCCGGTGTGGTGATGGAATTTCAACTGGGTACCAATTGGTCGGGATACGCTAAAATTGTCGGTCCGGTATTGGGTGGTTTATTTACTTATGAAGTGATGACCGCCTTTTTTATTGAAGCCGGATTTTTAGGTGTAATGATTTTTGGTTGGAATAGGGTGGGCAAAAAACTCCATTATTTATCGACATTACTGGTTTGGTTGGGGGTGACCTTATCCGCTTTCTGGATACTGGCGGCGAATTCATGGATGCAATCACCTGCAGGCGCGACATTGGTTGATGGACGGTTTATGGTTCAAAGCTGGTGGCATGTGATTTTCAACCCAACCACGGTAGCAAATTTCATTCATATGTTGCTGGCCACCTATCTTGCTACCTCGATGATTATTGCCGGTGTCGCCGCCTATTATTTACTTAAGAAAAAACATACCGACTTTGCCAAAACTTGCTTTTCCTTTACCATGCTTTTTGTGGTGATACTCATTCCCTGCCAAATATTTGTCGGTGACGCGGTGGGTTTACATGTGCATCAACATCAACCGATTAAAACCGCCGCCATTGAAGGGGTATGGAACACTCAGAAAGGCGCGGAATTATTGTTGTTCGCTTACCCGGATATGAAAAAAGAAACCAATTACTGGACAATTGGCATTCCTCATGGCGCCAGTCTCATCAATACCCATCAATGGGATGGTGAGTTGCTTGGTCTGAAAAGTGTGCCGCCACAAGATCGACCTTTTGTGCCCTTGGTGTTTTATAGTTTTCGTATTATGGTCGGTCTAGGTTTTCTGATGTTATTTATCGGTCTTTGGGCTTTATACCTGCGTGTCCGAAAACGGCTGTATGATAATAAATGGTTATTACGCGCGAGTGTGTTATTATCGCCCATCGGTTTTATTGCCATTATTACTGGCTGGTATACCACTGAAGTGGGGCGTCAGCCTTGGATTGTCTATGGCTTATTGCGCACTCGTGATGCCGCTAGTAATATAAGCACCACGCATGTGATGATTACCTTCGCGTTGCTTATTCTTGTTTATGGCATTATCTTCGGTATTTTTTATTTTCGTTATTTATTTAAGATTTTAATCAAAGGTCCAGACATGATTAGTGATGTTGAACATCAGCCGTTTGCTTATATGCATTCTCTGGATAAAAAAGAGGAAGACCAGCAATGACCATCCTGTTGCCAATGATATGGGCGGGCATTATCGCCTTTTGTTTTATGATGTATATCATACTGGATGGATTTACTCTAGGCACGGGTATCATTTTTCCTTTTATGAATCGTCACGAACGTGATATTGCCATGAGTGTGATTTTACCGACTTGGGATGGGAATCAAACCTGGTTGGTATTAGCTATGGCGTCATTGTATGGCGCTTTTCCTTTAGCGTTCGCGATGGCCTTGCCTAAATTTTATTTGCCGCTCATTATTCTCGTCATTTTATTATTGTTTCGCGGCGTGGTCTTTGAGTTTCGTCTTAAATCATCACAAGGGATTAAAATTTGGGATATGATTTTTTGTATCGCCTCTTCATTGATTGCTTTTTTGCAAGGTATGCTTATCGGTAGTCTCTTATTGGGTTTTAAATCTCACCATGATTTTTTTAATGGCTTTGCTATGTTTACCGGTCTTACGTTTGTGTGCGCTTATATGATGCTGGGGGTGACTCGGTTAATTCTTAAAACCGTTAATCCGATTCAACAAAAAATGTATCGTCTCGCCGCGAGAATCACCGCTGTTTTTTTAGTTTGTTTTCTCATCCTTTGTTTGTGGATTCCATTTGTCCATCCCGAGCTTAAACAAACTTGGTTAATGCCGACGAATTGGAAGCATTTGTTTTATCTACCGCTCGCGGCGGTTATGTTAACCATCGCGCTGTGCTTTAGTCTTTATCGCAGACATGAATTGGCGCCGTATTGGTTCGCGGTGGCGTTGGTGCTGTGCATGTATTGTGGATTTGGTGCTGGTATTTTCCCTTACGCGATTCCTTATCAACTGACTATTTGGCAAGCGGCTTCACCGAACAGTACTTTATTGTTTATATCCGTTGGCGCGGTCATTATGTTGCCGGTGCTATTAATTTATACCGGTTATTCCTATCGTATTTTTAGTGGGAAAGTAAAAGATGTCCTTCATTACTAAAAAACGTTGTAAACAAGTGTTGTGGTTTATTGGTTTATATCTTGCTGGCTTGATTGTTGTCGGTGGTTTTATCTATACGGCGCGTTGGTTGTTGCATTTTGTTAGCGCTTAGAAAAAGATGATACTATTGCGAAATTTGTATTTAACTTAGTCAATGCAGCAAGGTGTATATTCTAGTTATTCCAAATAAGTGTGTAAATTCCTACCAGATTAAATGGGAATAATCTTCCTCCAAGTTGATGGACACTGATATGTTAAATTTATGAGAAACACTAAGAGGAAAATAACATGTCGAGAAAAACAGAAACATTCAAGAAGCTGTTAAGTCAAGTTTTTTTAGCATTATAATCCATTATTTACTATAATCAATTTAAAAGTAACAAAAGTGAAAAGATCATGAAAAAATTTTTATCTTCAATACTTAAAATAACTCTATGTAGTGTTTTCTCCATAGTGGGAATAGTATTCTTTCATGGAGTAATAGTGGCCCAAAATTTTCAACAGTACAGATGTAATTCTGGAGTAGGTGAAACTAGTTATGTGATTTATGATTGCTGTGAAGTTAATGATGGTCAATGGCAATGGGTTGCTGAAATTCCTACAGGTCAGACGGGAGCAGGTTGCGCAAACCAATACCCATCTAGTAAATGTAGTTTTAATACAATAGTTTATTCTAGTGATGGAAAGGCATTATCTGATATATGTAGCAGTTGGCCCACGGAATGATAAATTTATATATCCAGCATCTTTCAAAATGTGAATTTCCTCAAGTGAAACGAACTTAAGGAAGGGAAAGAAATGCTATAAATTATCCCATAATTTCTTATTTATTTCCCGATAGCATTCTGCTTGCAATAATCGTTCACCTAATTTAAAAGAGATAGCACCACAATGATCCGTGCTGAATAGCTTGGCGCCAATATCCCGATAACGTTGTACAACCGATGCGGCAGGAAAATGAAAGCGATTACGATAGCCAACTGGAAACAGTACAAATTTAGGGTTTACCGCCTGTATGAACGCGGGTGTTGATGATGTTTTACTACCGTGATGTGGGGCGACAAGAATGCTTGACGCCAGTGTTGCCTGTGAGTTATCGAGTAATGTTTTCTCGGCTGATTTTTCAATATCGCCGGTGAGTAACACGCTTTGTTTGCCAACGCTAATTTTGAGTACGCAAGAGCAGTTATTGCCACAGTTCTTTTTTGATACATTGATGGGAAACAGCACCTGGAAATGAATGCCATCCCATTGCCACTGTTGTCCGCGTTGGCAGACCAAATTATTTGGTTTGATGCTATTAGGTATACTGCTGTAAATTTTTTTCACCGGTATTTGTCGCAGTAGGGCACTTGTGCCGCCATTATGGTCATTATCCAGATGACTAATCATCAAAACATCGATGGTTTTGATATGTTTGTTTCTGAGAAAAGGAATGAGCACACTATCACCGGCATTAAACGTCGGTGAAAATTTCGCGCCAGTATCAAAAACCAGAGTATGACGCGCGGTTTCAACCACCGCGGATAAACCTTGTCCGACATCAAGTAATGTGAATAGCGCTTGTCCTTGTTTGGGATGATGACTTGAGATCGCGATCACCGGTAAACACAAAAAAACAACCGCGATTTTGCCGGGAAATCCTTTGGGTAATAACATGATGAAAGCGGTAAGCAGTGCGAAAAACAGCGCGATCGGCGTTATGGTGTGATGCCAAACCAGTAATGGATGAGCTGCCAGTATGGTTAAGAGTTTCCATAAATATTGCAGGTTTTTTACCGCCAACAACCACAGCCAATGTGCCAATGTTGGCGCGAAAGCGACGACAAAACAGCCGAGTAGACTGGCAGGCACAACAATAAAACCTACCCAGGGAATGGCGATCAGATTGACCAAAGGCGCGGATAACGCTGTTTTTTGGAAAATAAGCAGAGATAAAGGTAATAAACCTATCAGTAAGATAAATTGCATCTTGAGTATCACTTGCCATTTTGCCGGTGGTTTTAAACGACCACTTAAAGCGTGTATGATGACCGCGACAGCGGTAAAGGATAACCAGAAGCTGGCGGATAAAACGGCCAGTGGATCAATCAGTAATACCAGAAACAAAGCCCAAGCAAAACCATGCCAGCTAATCAGTTGTCGACGACATACCAAGGCCAGGAAAAATACCGATACCATAATAAAAGCGCGCTGTGTTGGCAGTGAAAAGCCAGCCATCATGCTGTAGATCAATGCCGCGATAATGGCACCGACAGCGGCAATCACTTTTGTCGGATAACGCAGCAGTAATCGCGGCAGAAAACGGCACAAGTAACTGATGAGAAAAAAGAACAGACTGGCAATCATACCGATATGTAAACCGGAAATGGCCATCAAATGCGCTGTGCCGGTATTTTGCAGGATTTGCCATTGCTGTTGTGTCATGGTTTGACGATAGCCTATGGTCAGTGCCGGGATGAGATCCGCTAGTGGCTCATTTTTGAGTTGTTGATAGATCTGATTAAAAAAATAGGCGCGCAAGCGTCCAAGCGGGTAGTGATACCAATGTGATGACAGTAGATGGTTGTTGGCTCTATTGACCACATAACCGGTGGCATGAATACGATGCGCGAACAAGTATTTTTCATAATCAAACCCTCCCGGATTGGCAAAGCCATGTGGTTTTTTAAGTCGCACATGTAGTTGCCATTGTTCACCGACATGAATGCTTCGCGCTTTGCCTGATTGATACCAGCTTAATTGCGCTAATAAGACATGTGTTTGCTGGTTAATTGTTTTAATGGCAAACGTGAAACGTTGTATTTTGCTATTGGGGACGGGAATAGAGGCAACATAACCGGTGACAGTGAGTGTTTTACTTTCCAGCTTACTGGGGATTTGATCTTGTTGATAGTGATGCACAAATAACATGACCCATAACAGACCTAAACTGATGGCGACAAAAAATCGAGTGATATGCTGAGATTGCCATAAATAAATAGCTATCATCAGCAAGCTTATTGCTGACAATAAGTACAGGTTGGGTATTCGCGAAAAGGCGTAAATGCCGCAAATACCCAGTAAAAATCCGCAGGCAAAAATACGCATGACGTTGTTGGTTGATGGAAACTAAGGTTGGAAAAAAGATAATGGTTTAAGTGTACTGGATTTTGTGTAGAAGTCAAATTATAATCCGCTTCTAATTGTTCAAAAATAGATTGGAAAAATTATATTTATGCCTGCAAATAATCACAGAATAAAAGTGACGATTGAGCCACAGCTTAATGACCAAATTGTTTTTTTAGCTGAACATGAGAATAAATCTGTTTCTAAGCTGATAAAAGAATTAGTCATTGAGGCTTTAGAAAAACGTGAAGATATATGTTTATCTGAGCTTGCCGAAAAACGTGATAGAAAAGGGCAAATAACCGTTAGTCATGTAAATGCATGGAGATGATGTCTGTTTTTCTTACTTGTGATTCCCGCATTTTTCCCTGTCATTCCCGCGCAGGCGGGAATCCAGGATTGCTCGATGTAACAGCGCTGCTTTCTGGATTCCCGCCCTTCGACAAGCTCAGGGACCACCTGCGCGGGAATGACGGAGGAGAAAGCGAAAATGATGAGGAATAACAGAGAAAGGAACCGTGAGACAATTATAAGGCTGTTGATAAAGTTGAAAGCAGGTATAACACGACGTAGTTTTTAATCAGCATGCAAAACGCCATCCAGTAAATGATAAGTCTTATTAAGATTGGCGGCAATATCCGGGTCGTGGGTGACGATGATAAAGGATGTTTTAAATTGGCGCTGTAAATCCAACATCAATTCGAGAACTTGCCGCGCTGTCTGGCGGTCGAGATTACCGGTGGGTTCATCCGCGAGGATACAATTGGGCTGAGCGACTAAGGCTCTGGCAACAGCAGTGCGTTGCCGTTCACCGCCAGATAATTGACCGATTTTATGATGGACGCGCTGGCTTAAACCGACAGCCGCTAACAGCTTACAAGCGGCGGCTTGCGCTTTTGCGGGTTTTTCACCGCCAATTAATAATGGTAATGCCACATTTTCCCAAGCGGAAAATTCAGGTAGAAGATGATGGAATTGATAGATAAAACCAATCTTGCGATTACGGGTCACACATTTCTGCTTTTCTGACAGGGTGTTAACATCTTGGTTGTGCCAACACACTTTACCGGAGGTGGGTTTGTCAAGACCACCAAGTAAATGCAGTAGGGTACTTTTACCGCAGCCGGAGCTGCCAATAATGGCAATGCTGTCATTCTCCGCGACTTCTAGATCAACGCCGCGTAAAACCGGTGTGGCAAGCTTGGCTTCAGTGTAGGTGCGGACTAATTTTTCACAGGATAATACGGTTTTCATCGCTTAATCATAACGCAGGGCCGAAGCCGGTTGTACTTTCGCGGCGCGCCATGAGGGGTAAATTGTCGACAACACGCTTAATAATAAAGTAATGACACAGACTTTAACCACATCACCCAGTTCAATCTTTGACGGTAAATAATTGACGAAATAGACATTATTGGTAAATAGCTGTCGATGCAGAATGTGTTGGAGAAAACTAACGGTTTCCGTCACATGTGACGCTAATAATAAACCACCTAGTAAACCAATGACTGTGCCAACAACACCAATGATGCTGCCTTGCACAATAAAGATTTTCATAATCATCGTTGGCGTCGCGCCGATGGTGCGTAGTATGGCAATATCGCTTTGTTTGTCAGTAACCGCCATGACTAAACCGGATAATAAATTGAATACCGCGATGAAGACAATTAACACTAAAATCAGAAACATCATGGTTTTTTCCATTTTAACCGCGTGATAAAAGGCGCCATATTGATCAGTCCAATTATTCACTTGATAGGTCGTGCCGATTTTTTGTTGTAATTGGTCAGAGACTACTGGCGCGGCAAATAAGTTATCGACTTTAAGCTGTATGCCACTGACGGCGTCACCTAAATTAAATAGACGTTGCGCGTCTTGGAGTTGAATAAAGGCATAGCTGCTGTTAAAACCAAAACCATTACCGACATCAAATATGCCGACCACAGTGAATTGTCGCGCTCTGGGAATGACACCTACTGGCGTAATACTTACTTGGGGTATAAACATATTAATTTTATCACCAACAATCACCCCCAGTGACTCGGCTAATGTCGCCCCCAAGACAACGTCAAAATGACTGGCTTTCAAGTTATTCAAATGACCGGCAATCATTTTTTTGCCTAAACTATCCGCGTATATGGCATCTTGTGGTAAAATCCCATTGACAAGCACAGCCTGCACATCATTGCCATTGGTCAATAAGGCTTGACCGTTAACATACGGTGTTGAACTGATGACTTTCGGTGTTCGCATCAATTGTTGTTGTAATGTCTGCCAGTGCGTCAGCTTATTATCTAAACCAGTCACAGTGATATGGGGCGCCATGTTGAAGATGCGTTGGCGAATTTGTTGATCAAAACCATTAAATACCGATAACACCGTAATCAGCACAATCAAGCTGATGGCAATGCCAAGCATGGAAACCAATGAAATAAACGAGACAAAATTATTGCGTCGCTTGGAGCGTGTGTAACGTAGACCGATGTATAAGCTGGCTGGTTTGAACATATCTAACTTATGTCATTAGCCAGTTAATCTGTATGCCAGCAACATCACGACCAGTTTCAATAGAGCCCTGACTGGTCACAGGTATACTGGCATTTTGTGTGGTACTGTTGATATTTTGTTTGCGCGTAAAGTAGTGACTGAAACCAAGATCGACATTAAAACTGTCATTGATGGTATAGTTTGAACCGACAGACGCGACATAATAATTGGCGTCAGGCAGTATGAGCGTGGAGGATGTATTTTTGGCGACAGCACTTTGGTCATAGCCAAAACCGGTTTTTAATACCAGTTTTTTATTGAGATGGGCATTAATACCGACAGCAAACAGCCAGCTGTCTCTGAGATTGGCTAATACGGTTTGATTATTCAGACCGGATGTCGTGGAGACATTGTTAAGTACGATATTGGTTTTGGACCATTGGGTATAGTTTGCCGAACCGAGTAGGTCAAGCCGTTTACCAATACCTTGATAAAAACTTAGCGTGGTATCAGCAGGCAAACGATAATTAGAGGTGACACGTGAACTGCTGGTAATTGTGCCGGTTAAATTACTGTTACCTGAATTTTTGTGTCGGATGTAGGAGTGATAACTGACACCAAGTCGGGTTTTGTGCGCGGGTTGCCATAGAATGCCGCCATTCCAGCCCACACCCCAATCATGCAGTTTATTGTCAACCTGACTACCGCCGCCTACACTGGCTTGATTGAATTGAATTGACGCTCGTTCAATATCCAAACCGACACCAACTGAAAGGCTGTTAATAAAGCGAAAAGCCAGCGAAGGCGTTAAATTAACCGTGTTGATGCGAAACTTGCTTAAAACTGGCGCGGTAATGGCGCCATTGCCGTAATTTAATTCGTATTTATAAGGTGAGGTGACACTGAAACCTACTTCCCATTTCTTGTTAAGCGGCGCGACATAAAATAAATTTGGTGTTAATACCGTTGTACCGCCTTGAGCGGCACCGTTACTGCTGCCGGATACTGGATTGCTTATCGCGCCATTGTATTTCGCGTTACCGATGTTATTCGTTAATGATAATCCCATATCCTGATGTTGAATCCAAGGCATCCCCGCGGGATTGTAATAACTGGTATCGGGATTGTTAGCCGTGGCGGCAATACCGGCGCCAAAATTGCCAATACTATTGGCGCTCATCGTCCAGTTCTGTATCCCGCCGGCAATAACTGATTGACTTATCGTCACAAATGTCAGCGCGGCGATTGATTTTGTGGTTTTTTTCATTGTTTGTTTTCTGTTAACCAATGTCTTAACATCCGCAGGCAGTCCGGCGTGCCGATATTAAACCAAGCACCATGATAGCATTCTCCTGTTACTAAATGGTTGTCAATGGCGGGTAGTATAACATCCATAAATGAAAAAGTCTTCTCTGTTGTCTGCCGCCATAATATCGGATCGAAAACACCGATGCCACCATAAGTATAACGCGATTGTTGATAAACAAAACTGTTTTTGTCCAAAGCAAAATCGCCATGATAGTGTTGATTATTGATTAATACAAGCCGCGCTTTACGCGTTAGTTTTTGGCGTAAATGGCTGAAAGGGTAGTCTGTCCATAAATCACTGCTGATGACAGCAAAAGGTGCTTGATCCAATGTCGGTAAGATACGGCGAATACCGCCACTCCAACCGAGCGGCTGCGGTTCATGGGAATAGGTGATTTGCACACCATAAGCTTGTCCATCGCCCAATTTATCCACAATTTTTTCTGCCAGATAACTGACATTGATGATGATGTCATTAAAACCGGCAGCTGCCAGGCGTCGAATATTGGCTTCAATCAATGTTTCTGTGCCGTTGATCTGGGTTAGTGGCTTGGGCGTATGCTCGCTTAATTTGCCCATACGTTTACCATAGCCGGCGGCGAGTAGTATGACTTTCATGGGTGTATTCCTGGTGATTGTGCTAACTTAGTCATCACATCTTGCTCAATAAAATCAACAAAATCATGAAATTGGCGATAGTGGCGACCGACATTACAAATATAATTTAAGGCGCGTGGTAGATGTTGTAAATAGCTGTTGTCATTATCGGTGACAGACTTGTTGGCAAAGCTATAACAAGCTTTGAGATGGCGTTTCATGCCCATCCAGTCAAACCATTGTTGGAATTGTTGTGGCGAAACGCGCGCGTCCAGCAATTTATCATCGCGCAGCTGGTAATAGAATTCATTTTGTAAGCCTTGTATTTTCTCATTTGGCCAGGAAATATAGCAATCACGCAGTAAAGAAACAAGATCGTAGGTAATGGGGCCGATTTTAGCATCTTGGAAATCAACCACGCCGGTATTACCATTCGCAAGCAACAATAGGTTTTCTGAATGAAAATCGCGGTGCATGGCAGCTTGGGGTTGATTCAGCGCGTTGTCGAGCAAACGTTTGAAGCAGGCTTGTAATAATTTATTGCTTGTTACACTTAAGTTACAATTAAGATAAGCTTGCAGAAAAACCTGTTGGAATCCATTCAAACCGATAAGCATCGCAGCGGCATCAAAAGCGGGGAGGTGAAGGTTTTTACCACCTTGTAATTTTAATAATACCGCCATTGCCTGACGATAGAGCTGGTCGACGTTGCGGTGATTTAATAGCTTAAGGTAAAGTTGATCCCCCAGATCAGTCATCAGCACCAGGCCATCCTGCTGATTGCAGGCGAGTATTTTGGGTACATCAATGCCTAATTTAGCCATCATTTGGGCAATTGTCACATAACGTTGGATATAGGCTATTTCCATGAGCGCGTCCATAAGAATATAGGAACAGGACCCGGTTTTAACACGGAAAAATTGCCGCTGACTGGCGCCATGAAGCAACGGTTCGCAGGCTACGATGTCGGTTGACAGTTGAGCTGTTAACCATTGTTGTAATTTTTTTTGTCTCAAGTGTTCATGTGCCTTTCTAAATTAAATGTAAACTAATCAATATTTATGCTAATATACAGCACTTTACCATATAAATGTCGCTAATGGCGACTTTAGATAATGTAAAACTATTTTTACCATATTGTATTTAACCTTATGTCGCTATTAAAGCCGAAATTGAAAAAATTGTTGAGCAGTAATAATAGTGTCATGATCAAACTTAGCAAGCTCTTGCCAATTTCAGTTTTTTTTGTGGGACTGTTGATTCATTTGCCGCTAATTGCCATGCCCAGTGCCGCGCAGTTATTTTTGTCAAAACAGCTTGGTTGGATTATTGATAAGCAAGACGGTGGTATTTGTAATGGTTATTATGAAGATTTGCCAATTCCCTACATTCCTGACCCCGATTTAAAAGACCAAAGTCATACGTATAATATCCGGGCGAATTCTTCGCGCTGGTCTTTGGTGGGCGACTCAGAATTTAAAGGAGACGTTAGAATGACTAAGGAAAATCAGGAAATTACTGCCGATCGGGCAACCGTGCATCGTGATCCTAACACTAACAAGATCGTCAGTGTGCAAGCCGAAGGCAATGTCCATTTTCATCAGCCCGGTATTGCCGTTGTTTCAGACTGGGCTGAATTAAAAGAAGGCTTGATGACATTGAAAAATGCCTTATACCGTGTAGAGTTGGGCGTGTCTACCAATCCTAATCAGAGTAGTCAAACAGTCGCGGATCCGCATGAAATTCATCGTATTTATAATCTTACCGCGCATGGTAAAGCAAAAGAGATGAAACAAGTCGCGCCACATATCTATAATTTGACCCATGCCACCTATACCACTTGTCCACCAACAGGCGATACTTGGCAGCTCAGTGGCACCCATGTAAAACTTAATTTTCCTGAAGGGCGCGGCACAGCCACAAATATGGTGTTGCGCATAAAAAAAGTACCGATTTTTTATTTACCTTATTACAGTTTTCCGATAAACCGCTGGCGTAAAACCGGTTTTCTTTTTCCTTATTATCACTATAGTACGATCGATGGTTGGCATGTCTATGTGCCGTTTTACTGGAATATGGCGCCAAATTATGATTTTGAATATGTGCCTGAATGGATCAGTCAACGGGGATTAAAGAATAATGGTATATTTAACTATTTGACTAAGTATAGCCGTGGTCGTATTTATGGCAGCTTTTTGCCCCATGATCGATTGTTTAGAAAAAATAGACGAAGTTTTATCAATACCTACAGTGGTAATCCCGCGTTTGCTGATCGTTTTAACACCTTGCTAAATACCAGTAATAACCGTAAAGCTATAAGTTGGTTCGATCAAACAACATTTAATTCACATTGGCAGGGTAACGTGAATTTTAATTATGCCGGCGATAATTATTATGATGAAGATTTTCCGCAACGATTTAATACCAATACAACCGTGGTTAATAATCAATTATTACAACAGGCGAATTTGAAATATACCAGTCAATATTGGAATATGACTGACACCGTACAACGTTATCAGACCCTTCATCCCATTGACGCGGGCAATGTTCAGAATCAGTATGAAAAGCTGCCTTTTATTGGCATCAATGTCAATCCCTTGTCACTTTATCAGGACACAACATTTAGTATGCAAAGCCAGTACACTAATTTTAAGATACGACCTCAGCCGGATAGCACCAAACGTTTTGTTGTTGGTCAACGCTTTTATGCCAAGCCTGATCTTAGCTTGCAGTTTACGCGTCCTTATGGCTCCTTGACATCGGAGGCTAAATTATGGTCAGTGCAGTATTTGACGCCGAGTCGGCCGAATAATTATGGCCCAAGACAAATCGGTCGGGCAATTCCAATTTTTGATACCTTAGGTAAGATTAATTTTATCCGTAACATGGCTTTATTTAAGAATAAACAACAAACCTTGGAACCGGAATTTTATTATCTTTATGTGCCTTATGTGAATCAGCAGACCTTACCCATTTTTGATGCCGGTAATACCACGTTTTCATACGCGCAAATGTTCAGTGATAATGATTTTTCTGGCTATGATCGACTGAGCAATAATAATCGTCTTACTCTAGGATTAAAATCAAGCGTGCTTGATGGGAATACGGGCACACAAAAAGCGATAGTAAGTGTGGCGGAGGCTTATTATTTCAGTAATCGCCGGGTTTGTGTAGGGTATGATTGTAGTAATACCACGCCCGCGAATCAGCAGATCAATACCCAGAAATTCTCGCCGGTCGCGGTATCAGGTGGATTTACGCCATCATCAAAACTGCGCCTTCAGGAACGTCTAACCTGGGATCCCTACACTAAGAAAATCGGCTCACAATACAGTAATTTTCAATTTCGCGCGCAAAAAAATCGAATTATTAATTTGAGTTATTATGATGTTGTCGAGAATCAGATCAGTGGTTTTGTGCCAACGCTTGATACCAATACCTCTAATCTTAACAATATGAGAGAAAGTCAAATATCAAGCGTTTGGCGTTTAAATGACCATATTGAGGCCTTAGGTAGCTGGAATCATAACTGGAGTAACTTAATTGTGAACCGTAGCAACAATACCACCAAAACCGATGTCTATAACACCTATACCTACGGTCTCCAGTATAACAGCTGTTGTTGGGCGGCTCGTGTTGTTGCTTACCGCGGATTTCGAGGATTTGATACCAATTTTAATCCGAAACTTGACTCCGGCGTGTATTTTCAAATAGCATTGAATGGATTGGGTAGTCTAGGCAATAATAATGGGTTGAGCAGTATTTTAAGTCAGAATATTGCCGGTTACCAAAATGATTTCGGTCGAGGTATAAATTGAGGTATAACATGAAACTAGGGTATTTCGCTATGATGACATTGATGATGTGTTTTTCATCAATAACATTCGCGGCAACAGCAACAACATCATCGTCAGTCAATCAAAGTAATGTTAAAAAGACGAGTAGCAGTGAAAATACGATAACGCCGGTGAACCGCATTGTCGCGGTTGTCAATGACGCGGTTATTACTCAGCTTGATCTGGATAAACAGATCGCGTTTGTTAGAATGGAAATGACATCGGAGGGAAAACCATTGCCTGATAACATCAATGATTTATCAAAACAGGTGTTGAATCAGTATATTGACCATGTATTACAGTTGCAAATTGCTAAAAAACAAAATATTGCCGCCACAAGCGGTGAAATAAGCGCGGCAATTAATCGAATCACCGGTACCAGCAATGCTAACGCTGATCAGTTTTATAAGCAGGCCGCGCAGTATGGCATTAGCCGTCGAGAATTGCGTGATAATATTCGTGATCAAATTATCATTCAAAAGCTTGAACAGCGCGTTATCGCGCAGCGGGTGAATATTACCGATCAAGATGTCGATAATTATATGCATCAATACCAATTGGCTGATAGCCAACAAGCTGACACACAGTATCATGTCGAAGATATTCTTATTACATTGCCGGCATCACCATCGGCGCATGAAATTCAACAAGCTAAAAATCGTGCCGATGTTTTGGTAAATCAATTAAAAAGTGGCGCTGATTTTACCAAATTGGCATTGGCGCAATCAGATAGCCCGACAACTTTGAGTAATCACGGTGATCTTGGTTGGCGTACCTTTGCCGAATTGCCGGATGTTTTTATTGATCATATTAAAAAGATGAAACAGGGGGATATCGCCGGGCCCATTCGTACAGCAAATGGTTTTCATATTATTAAACTTGCCGGTATTCGTAATAGCGGCGCCAGTCATCCGCATAAAGCGACACAATTACAAATTGAACAGATTGTCTTAAAACCTGATGCCAAACAATCAGAAGAAAAAACACAGGCTTTGGCAAAAAAATTGTCAGCGGAGTTGCAACGAGGCGGTAACTTTTCTGAGTTAGCAAAAAATTATTCGCAGGGCGAACATGCTAGTAATGGTGGTTTTGTCGGTTGGAAAACAGTTAATACCTATCCTAAACAAGTCGCGGAAATTATCACTAAGCTAAAACCGGGTGAGGTGAGTCCGCCAATAACGATTGGTAAAGATTACTATTTAATAAAAGTGCTTGGTCAGCGTCAAGCGACTGTGATTGATAACAATACACGCGCTGAGATTGAACAGCAACTTTATCAAAGAGATGCCGACGAAGTATTGCAGACTTGGATTGGTGAGTTGCGGGCGCAAGCCTATGTAAAAGAAATGTTGCAGACTGAAACTTGATGATAGTGTATTTTCTTTGATCTTTCTAGTTTTTTTAAATTAGGCTAAAAGTTAACTAGACCTTTTAAAGGCCAGTTTTATTACACAATTTATTATAATAGGGATAATGGACAAAAAGTGATGCTAAAAAGCTATTGAGAAAGTAAGAAATTGATCATTTTGTTGAGGCGATGTTTTTTTAAACCACGATGAATTTTAAGTTTTTGTTTCCAGTGAGCAAAAGAACCATCACAAGAATTGGTGGTATTGGGGATAAGAAGCTTGGG
>JBCCYM010000007.1:0-41308 GCA_039190005.1 Pseudomonadota bacterium | reverse complement strand
TGTCAACCATTTTTTTAATTAAATTTGTTAAATTAATTTAATCGTTACGGTTAAAGGAGTGTGTTTGGGGAAAATTAATGTATTATCATATACTTAAAAATTTATTTATATAAGCGTAAAAATTGAATTAAATGTGGGCTATGGAGTGATTTCACATTAAAAATGGTAATTAATGTGATAATTTCAGGCTGATGGTGCGATTTTGGATTCCTTTTCATCCAAGCGCAACAACATCCCACCGAATTTAATCTCCTGATTTTCTTTCAACGCCGCTTGCCATTGGAGTTTTGAATTAGCGATTAACACAATCACCGTTGAGCCGAGTTCAAAATATCCCAGTTCAGCGCCGCGTTTTAGCGTAACATCATCATAGTGACGGTAATCAATTTTTATTCTGGCTTTAAGCTTACCGGACCAAACAGTGGAAATACCAGCGACAATTACCGCGCCGACCATAATCACCGCCATTGGACCTAATTCAGTGGAAAAAATACTGATCATTCGTTCATTGCGGGTAAATAAATTGGGAATTTTCTCGGCGCGTTTTTGATTAACCGAAAATAAATTACCCGGCACATAAGCCATGCTTTCCAGCTTGCCGTTGAGTGGCATGTGTACACGATGATAGTGACGTGGCGATAAATACAATGTGGCAAACTTAGCTTGAGCAAAAACATCTGTCCATTTCGTATTACCGGCTAATAAAGCATCAAGACGATAATGAATGCCTTTGGCTTGAATTAGATTGCCATCATTAATATCTCCCCATTGGCTAAGTATACCGTCAACCGGCGAGACAAAGGTATTGTCATCACCATAAATAGGACGAACCCTATCTTTTAAACGCCTGGTGAAAAAAGCGTTGAATGTGGGATAGTCTTTAAGCCTATTATATTCAGCTTCGTCTAAATTTACGTTGTAATGGTGAGCAAACCAATGTTTTGCTAGAGTTGCGGGGAAAAAGCGACAATTAGCAAAAAAGCCCATGACGCGAGAGATCAGATGTTGAAAAAAAATATTATTTATAATTCTCATGAGTTAATGTTGTAAACAGTTTTTTAAAATTAGTATAACGCTGCATCGCTATATCGCCTCGTTCCACCGCCTGGCGCACCGCGCAATGTGGTTCGTGCTGATGGCAACAATTACGGAACTGACAGCGATGACTATAAGACGCAAATTCTCTAAAACCACGACAAAGTTCTGTGGCGGAAATATGCCATAAACCAAATTCACGCACACCCGGCGAGTCAATAATATTACCATCTTTCGGCAGATGATAAAGTCTTGATTTACTGGTAACATGGCGACCGCTTTTGTGTGGCGCGATGTCATCGGTTTTGACCACAGCTTCGGGTATTAAACTATCAATCAGTGACGATTTACCGACACCGGACTGCCCGACAAAAATAGCCGTTCCCTTTGTAAGTATTTCGGCAAGCTGATCTAAACCCGCTTTTGTTGTCATACTGGTATAGACAATCTCATAGCCGATTTGCTGATAAATACTCAAACTTGATTGAATATCTTGTAACTGTCGTGTGCTAAGTAAATCGATTTTATTAAATACAATTATCGCGTCAAGCCCCAGTAATTCTGCTGCCACCAGGTATTGATCCAGCAATTCCGTGGCGAACTGTGGCTGTGCGGCAATAACGACAGCAAGACGATCCACATTGGCAGCAACCAGTTTGTGTTGTCCAAACCGATTGGGTCGGGTTAAAGTGCTGCGACGTGGCTCATACCCAGTAATCACGCCGGAACCATCATGTAACAACTGCCAGATAACCTTATCACCCACCGCAAGCGAGCCAACATTCTGACGAACGGTGCAACGATAAATTTGACCGTTTTCTGTTTCAATATCGACTGTCGCGCCGTAATGAGCGATAAGAACAGCACTATTCTGTTGCTTCAAGATGCTTTACTCGTAAATAGTTTGAGAAAGTTATGATACCATTTTTTTAACTTTATTACTTCCTTAAACTGTCAATAAATATTGTAGCTAATTCGCTTGATATTTATGCCATATATAGTATAATAAGCCATGAAAGATATATACTGGGAAGGCAGCTCATTAAGAGATGTGAGTCAATTTACTAAACCTGTCAAACGACTGATTGGCTATGAATTGATGCGTCTGCAATCGGCATTGGAACCGATGGACTGGAAACCGATGCGTAGTGTGGGTAAGGGTGTTCGAGAAATTCGTATTCACCATGATAATGAATATCGTGTTTTATATGTTACTCACATTCAAGATAGCATTCACGTTTTACATGTCTTTGTGAAGAAAACACAAAAGACAGCGAAAAGGGATCTTGATCTAGCCAAACAACGCTATCAAGCTTTATTGAAAAAAAGAGGAAAATAAAAATGACCAAACAACGTATTAAATCGAGTGGTAATGTATATGCTGACATGGGGTTTTCTCATGCTGAAGCGGAACATTTAAAAATTCGCTCAGAGTTAGTTATTGCGATTGAAAAATACATTGCCCATCATCATTTGACGCAAACAGAAGCTGCGAAACGATTTGGTATTAATCAGCCACGTTTAAGTAAGTTACTCAGCGGTCACATTGAGCTATTTACAATTGATAAACTGGTGGATATGCTGGCAAATGTTGATGTGAAAGTAAAATTAAAAGTAGCAGCATAAACCTTAAAAAGTATTAATATCAGTGAATATCTATCTAGTCGGTGGCGCGGTCCGCGATAAATTGCTGGGTAAACCAATACGCGAACGCGATTGGGTGGTGGTTGGCAGTACGCCTGAAGAAATGACAGCTTTGGGCTATAAACCGGTCGGCAAACATTTTCCGGTGTTTTTGCACCCGAAAACCCACGAAGAATATGCCCTGGCGCGTACCGAACGTAAAGTCGGGCGGGGTTATGGCGGATTTACATTTTATACCGGTGTTGATGTCACCCTGGAGCAAGATTTAAAACGCCGCGATCTCACCATCAATGCCATTGCCGAAGATAATCAGCAACGGCTCATTGATCCCTATGGCGGACAAGCGGATCTGCAAAACAAGCAATTGCGCCATGTCTCCGATGCCTTTGTTGAAGATCCGGTACGTTTACTGCGAATTTGTCGGATGACCGCGACACTGGCTGACTTCACGGTCGCGCCGGAAACGCTGCATCTATTAAAAATGATGGTGGAAAACAAAGAAGTCGATGCCCTGGTGGCTGAGCGGATATGGAAAGAACTGGAAAAAAGTCTGGTTGAAAACGCGCCGTGGCGATTTTTTATCACCTTGTCGGATTGCAACGCGCTGTCAATTATCTTACCTGATTTTCAATTGCAGCAGGGGGTTGCGGCTTTGCGACAGGCTGTCGCGATGAGTCGGGATAGTCAAGTACGCTTTGCCGCCGCGTTTGCTCATATCACCGCAGAGCAACTTAAAACTTTGTGTAAAAAACTGCGACTGCCGAAACAATATACGGCACTAAGTTTGCTGATCAGCCGTTTTTATACACAAATAAAAGCGATTTCGGTTGAAGACAGCAATACCATACTCGATTTGCTCTATAAATTAGACAGTTTTCGCCGCCCTGAGCGTTTTGAACAGGTATTAATAACTTGTGAAGCCATCGACCAAAGCCAACAGCCTGACATGGTTTTCATGCCTGCCAATATTTTTCGTCAAGCATTGCAGGCATGTCAACATGTCAATATAAATGATATTATTGATGAAAGTGGCAAGGACATTGGTCAACGTATTTATCAACGCCGTCTTGAGGTAATCCAAAAAACTGCCCTTGGCGATGACATCAAAGTAAAATGGGACTGTTGAAATCTAACAAATCGTCATCCCCGCACGGGTAGTCCCTGAGCTTATCGAAGGGTGGTCCCTGAGCCTGTCGAAGGGTGGTCCCTGAGCTTGTCGAAGGGTTGAAAGGCCTCAGAAGTTTTCTGAGTGTGTGCCTTGGCTTCGACAAGCTCAGCCATCTTGCACAATATGCCAATTTATTTTACGCTCATTCTTTACCTCAAAGGCATAAAGTATTACAATACCCGACACATTATGTGAAATAACAAAGGTTAGAGCGTGTTAAGCGAATATTTCCCGATACTGGTTTTTATAGCGATAGGCATATTTTTCGGTACAGCACCGATAGTTATCGGTTACATTATTAGCCCCAAACGACCGACACGCGGCAAACTTTCCACTTATGAGTGCGGTTTTGAGCCGGAGCGGGATTCGCGTTTGCCCTTTGATATTCGCTATTATTTGGTCGCTATTTTATTTATACTATTTGATCTTGAAGTCGCTTTTCTCGTGCCTTGGGCGGTGGTGTTCCGTAAATTAGGTTGGCACGGTATGATCGCGATGGGGATTTTTATCGGCTTATTGGTATTGGGGTTTATCTATGAGTGGAAAAAGGGGGCACTCGATTGGGATTAAAAGAATTTCAACAAAAAGGTTTTGTACTCAGTAGTGTTGACCAGGTGTTTAACTGGGCGCGAACCGGGTCCTTGTGGCCAATGACCTTCGGCTTGGCCTGTTGCGCCATCGAAATGATGCAGGCTGCCGCGCCGCGTTATGATTTAGACCGTTTCGGGGTGATTTTTCGTGCCAGTCCGCGGCAATCCGATTTGATGATTGTTGCCGGCACCTTGTGTAATAAAATGGCACCGGCAATGCGTAAAGTGTATGAGCAAATGGCGGAACCGCGTTGGGTGATTTCGATGGGGTCTTGCGCCAATGGCGGCGGGTATTATCATTATTCTTATTCTGTGGTGCGTGGCTGTGATCGCATTGTGCCGGTTGATGTTTATGTGCCGGGTTGTCCACCAACCGCCGAAGCGTTGATGTATGGTATTATTCAACTGCAGAATAAAATCAAGGGCAAAAGTGTTGTCCATCGTCGAGGGTAGTTAAACGATTATGACCGCAATTAATCAATTATCTCAGCAAATTAGCCGACATTTCGGCGATGTTGTTGATGAGCTTATAATTGCCCATGATGAATTAACCTTGGAAATCGCGCCTGCGGCACTGAAATCGGTTTGTCGTGCTTTGCGTGATGATGCCCCGTTTCGCTTTGATATGTTGATGGATGTTGCCGGTGTTGATTATCTTGATTACGGTTGTACTCAATGGCGTACCGAGGAAACCACCGCGACCGGTTATGATCGTGGGGTGGATTTTGAACAACCTACTCGTGTCATTCCTTGGAACAAACCGCGCTTTGCCTCGGTGTATCATTTATTATCGACTGAACATAATCATCGCTTGCGTGTGCGTGTGTTTGTGCCGGAACAAACCATGATGATTGATTCGGTCATCAGTATTTGGGCATCCGCTAACTGGTATGAGCGTGAAGCTTTTGATTTATTTGGTATTATCTATGAAGGTCATCCGGATTTGCGCCGTATTCTTACCGATTATGGTTTTGTCGGCCATCCGTTTCGCAAAGATTTTCCCCTCAGCGGTCATGTCGAAGTGCGTTACGATGCCAAAGCCGAACGTGTGATTTATGAGCCGGTTGATATTGAACCGCGTGTTTTGGTACCTAAAGTCATCCGTGATGACAGTCGTTATCTTGATGATAAGGTTGAACAGCCGGAAAAACTGGCTGAAACCAAACAAGAAGAGGCGGTAAAACGTGGCTGAGATTAAAAATTATACCCTTAATTTCGGACCACAGCATCCGGCGGCGCATGGCGTGTTACGTCTGGTATTGGAGTTGGATGGTGAAGTGATTGAACGCGCGGATCCGCATGTCGGTCTCTTGCATCGTGCCACTGAAAAACTGGCGGAAACCAAACCGTTTAATCAAAGTATCGGCTATATGGATCGCATGGATTATATCTCGCTGATGGTCAATGAACATGCTTATGTAATGGCCATTGAAAAACTGCTCGGTATTAAACCGCCTGTTCGTGCCGAATATATTCGGGTGATGTTTGATGAATTATCACGGGTGTTAAATCATTTATTCTGGCTGGGTGCTAATTCACTCGATGTCGGCGCGATGTCGGTGTTGCTTTATGCCTATAGTCAACGTGAACGCATTATTGACTGTTATGAAGCCGTCTCCGGCGCGCGGATGCACGCCACTTATTTCCGCCCGGGCGGTGTCTACCGTGATTTGCCCGATAAAATGCCGGCATATAAACCCTCACCCTGGTTGAGCAAAAGAGAGCTTAAGCGACTCAATAAAGCGCGTGAAGGATCTTTGCTCGATTATATTGAAGCCTTTACTAAAGATTTTATGGCTGACCTGGCACGTTATGAAACGCTGCTTACCGATAACCGTATTTTTAAACAGCGCACGGTCGATATCAGCCCGATTTCGGCGGAAAAAGCGAAATCACTGGGTTTTACCGGGCCAATGTTGCGTGCTTGTGGTGTGGCTTGGGATTTGCGTAAACAACAGGCTTACTCCGTTTATGATCAACTTGATTTTGATATTCCAGTTGGCAAAACCGGCGATTGTTATGATCGTTATTTAGTGCGTATGGAAGAAATACGCCAATCAATAAGCATTGTCCGTCAATGTGTGGATTGGTTACGCAATAATCCGGGACCGGTGATGATTAGCAACCACAAAGTTGCCACGCCGGATCGTCAGTCGATGAAACGCGGCATGGAAGATTTGATTCATTCTTTCAAATTATTTACCGAAGGGTATTGTGTGCCGGCGGGTGAAGCCTATGTTACCGTCGAAAGCCCTAAAGGTGAATTGGGCATGTATTTGATTTCCGATGGTGCCAATAAACCGTATCGTCTCAAAGTCCGTGGGCCGTGTTTTCCGCATATGGCGGCAATGGATGAGCTAAGTCGTGGTCATTTGCTGGCGGATGCCGTCGCCGTGCTGGCAAGTCTGGATATGGTATTCGGAGAAGTCGACCGTTAATTATAGTTTAGAATATGACAGAACAAACAACATTATCAACTGAAAGCAAAACAGCCATTGATCGCGAGTTGCAAAAATTTCCCGCTGATCAAAAGCAGTCGGCGGTGTTATTTGCTTTGAAATGGGTACAAAAAGAAAACGGCGGTCATTTGACCAAAGCCTTGATGAACGCGGTGGCAGACTATTTAACCATGCCCGCCATTGCTGTGTATGAAGTGGCAAGTTTTTATTCGATGTATGATTTAAATCCGGTCGGTCGTCATAAAGTGTCGGTCTGCAACAGCATTTCCTGTATGTTGCGTGGTTCAGAAGAACTTTATGAACACATTCAAAAACGCTATAAACTGGATGAGGAGCAAACCAGTCCCGATGGTAAATTTACCTTAAAAGAATGTGAATGTTTAGGCGCTTGTATCGGCGCGCCGGCGGTGCAAATTGATGATCAGTACCATGAAAAACTTGATAAAGAGAAACTTGAAGAATTGATTAATGCCTTAGACTAATGAGTATAGAATTAAACAAAGTCTGTTATCGTACCCTGCATTTAGACCAGCCTTGGTCATTGGAGAGTTATCGCAGTGTTGGCGGCTATAGTGTTTGGGAGCGTATTCTCAAAGAACAAATACCGCCTGCTGATATTATTGATCAACTCAAAGCGTCTTCTTTACGCGGGCGTGGTGGTGCCGGTTTTCCGACCGGGGTGAAATGGAGTTTTATTAAACGTGACGCGCCGGGACAAAAATATGTGGTGTGTAATTCCGATGAAGGCGAACCGGGTACTTGCAAAGATCGGGATATCATGCGTTATAATCCGCACCAGCTGATTGAGGGTATGGCGATAGGCGGTTATGTGATGGGCGCGACAGTTGGCTATAATTATATCCGCGGTGAATTTGATGAACCTATCGCCCATTTTGAACGGGCTTTAGAAGAAGCCTACCAAGCTGGATTGTTGGGTAAAAATATTGTCAATTCCGGTTTTGATTTTGATCTGCATTGTTTTACCGGTGCCGGTGCTTATATTTGTGGTGAAGAAACGGCATTATTGAACTCTTTAGAAGGCAAAAAAGGTCTACCGCGTTTTAAACCGCCTTTCCCGGCAGGCTTTGGTTTGTATGGTCGACCGACAACGATTAATAACACCGAAAGTTTTGCTTCGGTACCACCGATTTTACAGCATGGTCCGGAATGGTTTTTGAAAATGGGTAAACCCAACAATGGTGGCACCAAGATTTTTTGTCTCAGCGGTCATGTGCAAAATCCCGGTAATTTTGAAGTACCACTGGGTACGCCATTTAAAACGCTATTGGAAATGGCGGGTGGTGTACGTGACGGCAAAAAATTAAAAGCCGTTATCCCAGGCGGTTCTTCCATGCCGGTATTACCGGCAGACATTATGATGGATGTCGATATGGACTATGATTCGCTGATGAAAGCCGGTTCGATGCTCGGTTCAGGCGCGGTCATTGTGATGGATGAAGATACCTGTATGGTCAAAGTGGCAGAAAATATTGCCCATTTTTATAAGTCCGAATCCTGCGGTCAGTGTACGCCTTGTCGTGAAGGTACTGGCTGGTTGTATCGTACCGTAAAAGCCATTCGCCAAGGGCGGGCGACCGAGGCTGATATTGATAGCTTGCAGAATATTGCCGATAATATCGAAGGGCGCACCATTTGCGCGCTTGGTGAAGCGGCGGCTTGGCCGATACAAGGTTTTTTACGCCATTTCCGTAGTGAATTTGAGGCATGTATTAATCATCATCCAACAGAAGAACAAATGAAGTAAGTCGTATGCCAACAATAGAAATAGACGGTCAAAAATTTGACGTTGAAAATGGAAAAACCATTATTCAGGTTGCCGATGAACACGGTATTCATATTCCGCGTTTTTGTTATCATCATAAATTATCGGTAGCCGCCAATTGTCGTATGTGCCTGGTGGAAGTTGAAGGTGGTCGTAAACCGGCGCCGGCTTGTGCCACACCGGTGATGGACGGTATGAAAGTGTTTACCAAATCCAAAGCGACTCGCCATTCACAAAAAGCGGTGATGGAATTTTTGCTGATTAATCACCCCTTAGACTGTCCGATTTGCGATCAGGGTGGTCAGTGTGAGCTTCAGGATTTAACCATGGGTTTTGGTTATGACGCTTCCAAATATAATCAGGTTAAAACTTCGGTCGCCGATAAAGATATTGGTCCACTGATTGCGACAGAAATGACACGCTGTATTAAATGTACCCGTTGTGTGCGCTTCGGTGATGAAATTGCCGGCTTGCGTGAATTAGGTGCTATCGGGCGTGGCGAGAATACCGAAATCAGTACCTATATTGAGCGTTTTATGCAATCGGAAGTATCAGGTAATATTATTGATCTTTGTCCGGTAGGCGCGTTGCTGTCAAAACCGTTTTTATATCGCGCCCGTGCCTGGGAAGTGAATGAAACACCTGGCATTGCCGCCCACGATTGTTTGGGTTCAAATTTATATCATCATAGCCGCCGTGGTGAACTGATGCGTGTGGTACCGCGTCATAATGAAGCCATTAATGAAAACTGGTTATCTGATCGCGACCGCTTCAGTTACACCGGGATTTATCATCAGCAACGCTTGTTAAAACCTATGATGAAAATTCATGGTGATTGGCGTGAGGTCTCTTGGGAAGAAGCTTTAACGCACACTGCAGAACAGTTGAGAGCGGTAGTTGACCAACACGGTGCCGAGCAACTCGCCGCGCTGGCTTCGCCATCGGCAACCACAGAAGAATTATATTTGCTACAAAAATTATGGCGCGCCTTAGGATCAAACAATATTGATCATCGCTTACGCCAAACTGATGTGAGCGACCAAGCCGAACTACCGTTGTATCTGGGCATGGAAAATAAGCTTGCCGATATTGAAAACCAACAAGCCATTATGTTAATCGGTTCTAATATTCGTCATGAACAACCCTTAGCCGCGGTGCGAGTGCGTAAAGCCTGGCAAAAAGGCTGTGAGGTGATGGCAATTAATTTACTCGATCATGATTTTAATTTTGAACTGACTGACAAAGTCATTAGCAGTCCAGATGAATTTATCACCCAGCTGGCGCAACTTGCCAAAGCTTTGGTGGTCAAAACAACCAAAATTGATAATGACATTGCCGAAGCACTCAAAGCGGTTATCCCCGGCACACAAATGCAAATTATGGCGGAACATCTCAGACAAGCTGAGAAGAGTATGGTGGTATTGGGCGCGTTTGCCTATCAGCATAAGCAAGCCGCGATTGTTCGTAAATTAGCTAAAATTATTGCTGATTTATCGGGGAGTCAAATTGTGTTCTTAAGCAATGGCGCTAATAGCGTCGGCGCGCATATTGCTGGTGCCGTGCCGCATCGTCAAGCTTGCGGTCAGGCTGTTGTTAATAGTGGCATGAGCGCGGCAGATATGCTCAAACAACCTTTAAAAGCCTATCTGACCTTAGCCGTCGAGCCGGAATTAGATAGTACCATACCGACAGCGTTGACAAGTTTAGAACAAGCTGATTTTGTCGTGTGTTTAAGCGCTTATCAAACCGATACCATGTCTAACTACGCTGATGTGATTTTACCGATAGCGCCTTTTGCTGAAACATCAGGTACCTTTGTCAATGTTGAAGGCCAGTGGCAAAGCTTTAAGGCGTCTATACCGCCTCAAGGTGACGCGCGACCAGCTTGGAAAGTGCTGCGAGTGCTGGCTAATTTATTGTCATTGCCGGCATTTGATTATACCAGCAGTAATGACGTTCGCGATGAATTGCGTCAATACTATGACGCGATGACTATATCATTTGATTTTAATACGGCAATTACGGCAAACGATGTGAGTAAACCGGCTAAATCAAATGACTTAGAATTAATTACACAAATACCGATTTACGCTACCGATTCGATTGTCCGCCGTGCCACACCTTTACAACAGGTGTTTGATGATAACGCGCTGACCCCAATCCGTGTCCACAGCGCGACATTAAAAAAAGCCAATATTGACGATGGTGAACAAGTAAACTTGCGTTGTGGCGATAATGTATTACAATTGCCGGTATTGGCGGATAAGCGGGTGCCGCAAAATTGTGTGTTGTTAAATATTGGCATGACAGTGGAAACAGCAGAATTCGCTGAGAGTGATAAGACAAATAAAGTAAGTATAGAGAAGATTATATAAGGTGAGCGCGGCAATTATACAACTGTTGTGGATTATTCTTTGGGCGGTGGTCATTATTGTGCCGGTAATTATCGGTGTTATTGTGATGACCTATGCCGAACGTAAAGTGATAGGCGCGATGCAGGCGCGTATCGGCCCTAATCGCCTTGGTTTAGCGGGCATCTTCCAACCTATCGCCGATACCATTAAATTAATGAGCAAGGAAATCATTGTACCGACACAAGCGAATCGTTATCTCTTTCTTATCGCGCCGATGTTAACCATCGCGCCGGCCATTACCGCTTGGGCGGTTATTCCTTTCGCCAAAGGCTGGATATTGGCAAACATCAATGCCGGTGGGCTTTTTCTGTTGGCGATTACTTCGCTGGGGATTTATGGGATTATGATTGCCGGTTGGGCATCGAATTCAAAATACGCGCTGTTTGGCGCTTTGCGAGCGGCGGCGCAAATGATTTCTTATGAATTAGGTATGGGCTTTGCGGTTATTGGCGTATTGATGGCGGCTAATACCTTAAATTTACAGAAAATTGTGATGGCGCAATCCGGCGGTATCTGGCACTGGTTTTTTATTCCACTCTTTCCACTCTTTTTGGTGTATTGGATTTGTGGTGTCGCCGAAACAAATCGCGCGCCGTTTGATGTTTCCGAAGGGGAATCGGAAATTGTCGCCGGTTTTCATGTTGAATATTCCGGCATTGCCTTTGCCATTTTCTTCTTGGCTGAATATGCCAATATGATTTTAATTTCAGCCATTGCTTCTGTTTTCTTCTTGGGTGGTTATTTATCACCTTTTGCCGGTATTCCCGGATTACAAGTGTTATTCAGTGTGGTGCCGGGTGTGGTGTGGCTGGTTTTAAAAATGGCCATCTTTTTATTTGTGTACTTATGGTTACGCGCCACTTTCCCGCGTTATCGCTATGATCAAATCATGCGTTTGGGTTGGAAAGTGTTAATTCCGGTCACGCTGGTTTGGCTGGTGGTCGAAGCGGTCGCGATTATGCTGCATTTGCCGCCTTGGTTTGGAGTGTCTTAATTCTATGGCAAGTCGAATCAAACAATGGCTAAAAAGTTTCACTTTGTGGGAGCTGTTAAAAGGCTTGAGAGTCACATTTGCTTATTTATTACGTCGCAAACGTACCGTTCAGTTTCCAGAAGTGAAAACACCCAATTCACCGCGTTTCCGTGGATTACATGCGTTGCGTCGTTATCCCAATGGTGAAGAACGTTGTATCGCCTGCAAACTTTGCGAAGCCGTGTGTCCGGCATTAGCGATTACTATTGAAGCCGGTCCCAGAGAGAAAGACGGTCAACGGCGTACCACCCGCTATGAAATTGATTTATTCAAATGTATCTATTGCGGTTTTTGTGAAGAAGCCTGTCCGGTCGATTCCATTGTCGAAACCAATTTAAGTCATTATCATTTTGAATATCGCGGCGAAAATATTTTAACCAAAGAAAAATTATTAGCCATTGGTGATCGCTACGAAGCGGAAATTGCCAAAGCACGACAAGCTGACGGAGATTATCGATGAGTCCGGTGATGAGCAATTTGGTACATCAAGTCATTCTCTACGCCTTTATGGCAATGGCGGTAGGTTTAGCGTTTATGGTGGTGATTAACCGTAATCCGGTGCGCTCTATTTTATGTTTGGTCTTAACCTTTTTTGCCACTGCCGCGGTTTGGATTATGTTGCAAGCTGAATTTCTCGGTTTAATTTTAGTCATTATTTATGTCGGCGCGGTGATGACCTTGTTCTTGTTTGTCATTATGATGCTCGACTTGAAAGCGATTATGCGCCATAAAAGTTTAGTACGCGCTTGGCCCATCGCCTTACTGTTGGTTGCTGGTGTTTTCGCGGGTTTAGTTTCTTTTCTCGGTCCCTGGCATTTCAACAACCGGCTTTTCCCGGCGATAGCCGCCAAAGCCGCGGATTATAATAGTACTCAAACATTGGGTATGGTATTGTTTAGCAAGTATTTATTACCGTTTGAATTGGCAGGAGTGTTATTATTAGTCGGTATGATTGCCGCTATCGCTTTGACCAAGCGGGAAGGGTTGCGCCGTCGTGATCAAAAAGCGTCGGAACAAATCGCGGTTAAAGCCAAACATCGTTTACGTGTTGTTAAAGATGAGGAATTAACGAAATGATACCCTTATCCAGTATCTTGATTTTTGCCGCCATTCTATTTTGTTTAAGTCTATTAGGTTTAATTATCAACCGTAAAAATATTATCAACATGCTGATGAGTATTGAATTGTTGCTATTATCGGTCAATACCAATTTCATTGCCTTTGCTCATCATCTGCATAATATTGCCGGTGAGATTTTTGTCTTTTTTATTTTGACGGTTGCTGCCGCGGAAGCGGCCATTGGTTTGGCAATTATGATTGTATTATTTAGAAAACGGGAAACCATTGCCGTTTCTGAACTGAATGAACTAAAAGGTTAATGTTGTGCTGAGTACTCAAGCCATAAAATTATTATCGATCTGGACAATTTTAACACCACTGATTGGTGCCGGCATTGCTGGTTTTTTAGGTAAAGTGATCGGTCGGCGCGCGACCCAGTTGATGACCATTCTTGGTGTGCTGATCGCGTTTATATTTTCGCTGATTTTATTTGATGTCATTGTCATTAATCATTCAAAAGCACTGACTTTCCAAATTTTCAATTGGGTGCACAGTGGCAGTTATCAATTTAATATCAGTTTATTGGTTGATCACTTATCCGCTTGCATGATCGTTGTCGTTACGTTTGTGTCATTATTGGTGCATATTTATAGTATTGGTTATATGGCGCATGATAAATCCGATCAGCGCTTTTTCTGTTACATGTCGGCCTTCACCTTTGCCATGCTGTGCTTGGTGCTGGCCAATAATTTCTTATTACTGTTTTTTGGTTGGGAAGGCGTTGGACTGGTGTCTTATTTATTAATCGGTTACTGGTTTCACAAAGAGTCCGCGGTTGTTGGTAGTTTGAAAGCGTTTATTGTCAATCGTGTCGGCGATATGGGATTTATACTCGGCATTGCCGCCATACTCAGTTATTACGGCAGTTTGAATTATCAGACTGTGTTTCAACAAACACCACACTTATTGCATCAAACCATTACCATCATTCCCGGATGGCACTGGTCGGTGATTTCAATGATTGCTATTTTGCTATTTATCGGCGCTATGGGTAAATCGGCGCAAATGCCATTACATGTGTGGTTGCCGGAATCGATGGAAGGTCCGACACCAATTTCAGCTTTAATCCATGCCGCCACGATGGTAACTGCCGGGGTGTATATGATCGCGCGGATGTCACCAATCTTTGAATTTTCAACTACCGCCTTGAGTATGGTGATTATACTTGGCGCCACAACCTGTTTGTTCTGTGGCTTATTAGGCTTGTTTGCCTTTGATCTCAAACGGGTGATTGCTTATTCTACTTTATCACAATTAGGTTATATGATGGTTGGGGTGGGATCTTCCGCTTACGCTGCCGGTATGTTCCATCTCTTCACCCACGCTTTTTTCAAAGCCTTGTTATTCTTAGCCGCCGGTTCGGTTATTATTGCCATGCATGAAGAGCAAGACATGCGTAAGATGGGTGGTCTAGCCCGATATCTGCCGGTCACCTATATCTGTTTTCTGATTGGCGGATTAGCACTCGCTGCCATACCGCCGTTTTCCGGCTTTTATTCCAAAGACGCTATTATTGAGGCGGCACATCTTTCAACTATACCCGGTTCAAGCTATGCTTATATTTGCGTGTTGCTAGGCGCGTTTGTCACGGCGGCTTATACCTTCCGCGCCTTTTTTATGACATTTCACGGTAAATCGCGGATCGCGCCAGAACTTAAAGGTAACGTGCATGAATCGCCCTTAGTGGTTACGGTGCCATTAGTGCTATTGGCTATTGCCTCAATTATTGCCGGCTTTATGCTGGTGCGGTGGATTTTATACACACCAAGTCAAACGGCCTTGCTCGGCAATTCGCTATTCATTTTACCTGTACATAATGTACTTAAGGAAATGGCGCAAAATTATCACGGTGTCGTTAACATGACTATCCACGGTTTGGAAACCTTGCCGTTTGGTTTAGCGGTGTTGGGTATTATTGTCGCTTGGCTGACTACAATGAAAATCCCACAACTGGCTGAAGGCTTTAAACATCGCCTGCCTTGGCTCTATGCGATTTTTGTGCACAAATATGGCTTTGATGAATTTAACCAAATTGTGTTTGTCCGTTGGAGCCGTGCTTTAGGTAATTTTTTGTTCAAGGGTATTGATATGCTGTTTATTGATAAACTGTTTGTCAATGGTTCCGGACGGGTTGTCGCGACCTTATCACGGGTTTTACGTGTGATCCAATCCGGTTATATTTACCAATATGTGTTTATAATGTTTATCGGCGTATTGGTGTTATTGGTATGGCGTTTGATTACCTAAACTAAATAAGTTGAGAGAACATGCAATTTTTATACACGCATTTATTAAGTGAACTGATTTTTCTGCCGATTATCGGCGCGGTTATTATCTTGTTCACCTCACGTTTGCAGCGCGCTGATGGCGGCGAGATGGTGGCACCCGCGCGTATTATTGCTGTGCTTGTCACCCTGTTGTCATTACTGATTTGTGTGCCTTTATATATTGGCTTTAATAACAACAGCTACGCCATGCAGTTTGTTGAGAATTATCATTGGATACCGTCATTACACATTAATTACGGTTTAGGGATAGATGGTATTTCGCTGGCAATGATCTTGTTAACCAATTTTACCGGTTTTATTGTCGTGCTGGCGGCTTGTCAGGCGATCAAACGCAAAGTGGCGCAGTACATGATGGCGTTTTTAGTATTGCAAGGCGTGTCTGTCGGTGTGTTTGCCGCCACTGATGCTTTGTTGTTTTATGTCTTCTGGGAAGCGATGCTGATTCCGATGTATTTATGTATCGGGATTTGGGGGGATAGTAATCGTAACTACGCGTCGATCAAATTTTTTCTCTATACCTTTTTAGGCTCGGCGTTAATGCTCGCCGCGCTGTTGTATTTAGGCATGACCTCAGGCTCATTTGCTATCACCAGTTTTTATAAATTACACATGACCATGATGGTGCAAGTGCTGATATTCTTGGCGTTTTTCCTCGCTTTTGCTGTGAAAGTACCGATGTGGCCTTTGCATACTTGGTTGCCCGATGTGCATACCGCCGCGCCTGCCGGTGGTTCAGTGGTTTTAGCGGCATTGATGCTGAAAATGGGCATTTACGGTTTTCTGCGTTTCAGTATGCCGATCACGCCGGATGCCAGCCAGATGCTTGATTGGTTGATGATCATCTTGGGACTAATTGCCATTGTGTACATTGGTTTCATCGCCATTATTCAAAAAGACATGAAGCGTTTGATTGCTTATTCATCAATCGCCCACATGGGGTTTGCGGTGCTGGCTTGTTTTATGGTCTATGAAATTATTGCCGTCAGCAATAATATACACGATGCCTATCTCAGTCTTGAAGGTGGGGTGGTGCAGATGATTTCTCACGCCTTCAATACTGGCGCCATGTTCTTGGGTGTGGGGATTTTATATGATCGTCTCAACACACGCATGATTAAAGACTATCGCGGCATCGCTCATCGGATGCCGATCTTCGCCGCGTTCTTTATGTTATTTTGTTTATCCAATGTCGGTTTGCCGGGGACTTCCGGGTTTGTCGGTGAATTTATGGTCATCCTCAGCGCTTTTCAGGCGCATTTCTGGGTCGCTTTTTTTGCTGCCAGCACCTTAATTCTCGGCGCGGCGTATACCTTGTGGATGTACAAACGGGTATTTTTCGGCGCGGTGAACAATGAAAAAATTGCTGAACAAAATGACATCAACGCTCTGCAAATTTTTGTCTATGCCTTACTCGCCATAGGTGTGATTGGGCTAGGCATTTATCCGGATATTTTATTAAACATGTTGCACAGTGCTGTTGATCATATTTTAACCATAAGTATCCAGCACCGTTTATAGGGTAAAAAAAGAATGAACATGATTGACGCGTATAATGCTTTGCCGGAAATTATCGTTGCCGCGGGGATTTGTCTTGCCCTGCTAGTTGATGTATTTATCAAACAAAAAAATCATTTGGCAACCTTTGGCTTTGTGCAGCTGGTGATTATTGTCGCCGCGGCGTTTACTTTTTTACAACTTCAGTTAGCGCCGGATATTAATTTTGCCGGTAGTTTTATCCGTGATAATTTTGCCACCGTATTAAAACTGTTTATTTATCTGACAACATTTTTAAGCTTTTATTTTGCTTATAACTATCTCGGCGAACGCAACACCCATCGTGGTGAATATTATATTCTCGGTTTGTTTTCCATGTTGGGCATGATGATATTAACCTCAGCTTACAGTATGTTGACTGTGTATCTGGGATTGGAATTACTGTCCTTACCGATTTACGCCATGATTGCCATTGATCGTCAATCAAACACTGCCGCTGAAGCGGCAATGAAGTTTTTTGTGCTTGGCGCGATTGCTTCCGGTTTAATGCTTTATGGTATGTCGATGATTTTCGGCGCTGCCCACAGCCTTGATATTGCCACAATTGCTAAGGTTTCGCAGCACGCGAAAGGGCTTACGATGGCAATGTTAGGTATCGGTTTGGTATTTATTATTGTCGGGGTACTGTTCAAATTAGGTGCCGTGCCTTTTCATTCTTGGGTACCCGATGTGTATCAAGGCGCGCCGCTGAGTGTCACCCTTTTTGTCAGTACCGCGCCTAAGATCGCGGCCTTAGCCATGACGGTGCGTGTGCTGGTTGATATGTTGCCGGGACTCAGTCAAGAGTGGCAATTATGGCTGATGGTATTAGCCATTGCGTCGATGGCGATCGGAAATGTGCTTGCCATCGCCCAAAGCAGTATTCGGCGTATGCTGGCCTATTCGTCTATCGCGCAAATGGGGTATATGTTATTAGGCGTGCTTTGTGCCACGCCACGTGGTTATGGCGCGGCAACATTTTACATGCTCAGTTACGCCTTGATGTCCTTAGCCGCTTTTTCTTTATTAACCGCCTTGAGTCGTCGCGGCATTGATATTGACGCCATTGATGATCTCAAAGGCTTGAATTCAAGAAATCCCTGGCTGGCATTTATGATGTTGTTGGTGATGTTTTCGATGGCCGGTGTGCCGCCCTTACTTGGATTTTTCACCAAAGTGATGGTGTTGGAAGCACTGATCCAAGCACATTTTGTCTGGATCGCCTGTGTGGCCTTGTTATTAGCGGTTATCGGCGCTTATTATTATATTCGTGTGGTTAAAGTCATGTATTTTGACGCGCCGGAAAAAACTGATCAGCTCGGACAAGCAATGGCATTCAAAATTAGCGGCGGTCAGCTGATTATTTTTTCCATTAACAGTTTGGCATTGTTAGTCTTAGGGTTTTTACCCGGTGGCTTGTTTATGCTTTGTCGACAATTATTTTAATTGAGATAATAAACGATGTGGGGCCAATTATTTTTCTTCTTACTCGCTGCCGGATTGATTTATCTGATGGTCCGTCACATCAAAGCCGACCCGAAATCTTTTTCCAAAAAGAACCTCAATAAAAGTCTGACCACCTTTTGTTATTTAGCCTTTTTGTTGATTGCTTTTATTGCCTTTTTGGTTTATATGGTTCGTCATTGATCCACTGTCATTCCCGCGCAGGCGGGAATCCAGAAAGCAGCACTAATAAATGCAGTAATCCTGGATTCCCGTCCTTCGACAAGCTCAGGGACCGCCTGCGCGGGAATGACGGAGGAGAAAGCAAGGAATGACAGAAGTGACAAGAAAGACTACAAAATGTGAAACTCGTGTAAAAGCAAAGTGAGGTATAAAATGACAAGCAAAACGGCCTGTGTTATCGGTGCCAACCGCGGCATTGGTTTAGGCTTTGTCGAGCAATTATTAGAGCAGGGATATCAGGTGATTGCCACCTGTCGTCATCCAGCAAAAGCGAAAGCGCTGAATAAATTGATGAACAAAAGTGTGCTTTTAGAAATATATCCGCTGGAAGTCACCGATGATAAAGCCTTAGAGGCTTTTGCTAAACAGCTTGACGGTCGAGCCATTGATCGCTTAATTATCAATGCCGGTACTGCCGGAAAAATCGGTGTGCGTCATGGCAATCCTATTAAACGTAATAACTTACAACAGGTCTTTAATGTCAATGCCATATCAGCCATAAAAATCGCGGATCGTTTGATTGATTTGGTCTCTGCCAGCAATGAAAAGCTGCTTATCGCGATCTCATCAATCATGGGCAGTATCAGCGACAATACTTCAGGCGGTTCTTACGCGTATCGTGCCAGCAAAACAGCGCTTAACGCGATGATATATTCATTCGCGCTAGATGTTCGAGGTGAAGGCATTCATACACTGTTGTTTTATCCGGGTTGGGTAAAAACCGACATGGGGGGACCCAACGCCTTAATAGATGTCGCTACCAGCGTCTCCGGCATGTTAAACATGATGGAAAACGCGAGAGAATATGCCACTGGTAGTTTTCTTGATTACGCCGGTGCTAAAATGGACTGGTAAATGATTCTGTCAATAAAGATAAAGTGAGGTAAAAAGTGATGACTAAAACAGCCTGTGTTATCGGCGCCAATCGTGGTATTGGCTTAGGTTTTGTTAGACAATTATTAGCGCAGGGATATCAGGTGATTGCTACTTGTCGCCATCCGGAAAAAGCGGACGCGCTTAATCAGTTAATGAGCAAGGGTGGGCTGCGGATATATCCACTGGAAGTCATCGATGATAAAGCTTTAGAGACTTTTGCTAAACAGCTTGGCGATCAGGCAATTGATCGTCTGATTATCAGTGCCGGTATTATGGGCACGCATGGCGTGCAGCACGGCAATCCTATTGAGCGCGACAATTTACAACATGTTTTTAATGTCAACGCGATATCGCATATAAAAATAGCGGATCGTTTAGTCGATCTTGTCGCTGCCAGCAATGAAAAACTGTTAGTGCAAATTACCTCAAAAATGGGCAGTATCAGCGACAACCGATCAGGCGGCTACTATGCCTATCGAGGCTCTAGAGCGGCACTCAATGCCATGATTTATTCACTCGCTTTAGATATTCGCGGCAAAGGTGTTCACACATTGCTGCTCCATCCGGGTTGGGTGAAAACCGACATGGGTGGACCCAACGCCTTAATAGATGTCGCCACCAGTGTCGCCGGCATGTTAAACATGATGGAAAACGCGAGAGAATATCCTACCGGTAGTTTTTTTGATTATTCCGGTGCTAAGATTGAGTGGTGAATGATTTATAGAATAATCATGAACGTTGTTGTTTTATGCCTGTCATTTTTGCGAAAAACCTCATTTTGGAGGAAAGCTGTCTTTAATGAAATTGAATAGTTCTTCCTTAAAAGAACATCCATATTATTGCAATAGTTGAAATATTTGCTATTATTTCTAGCATGACTAGAAGAAATAGCTTAAAAATAAACTCATTGCTTAAGCGTATACCTAGAGGAATGGTTTTAACGCCGTGCTTACTTAAGGCTAAAGGTATTTCGTCTAAACTTGCTTGGTGGTACGTCCAATCCGGTTGGCTGGCGCGTATAGATCGTGGTATTTATAAGCTGGCAGGCGATTCAATAACGTGGGCAGGTGTATTATCTACCTTGTCTTCCGAGTACCCGACTGTACATCTTGGTGGAAAAACAGCTCTACAAGTTCTAGGCAAATCCCATTATATTGCGGTAAACTTCATAAAACAAAAATTGCAATTATTTTCTCCGGCAGGTGTTAAGTTACCGAGATGGGTTAATACTCATTCCTTAGAAGAAAAGTTTCAACTTCATGCGACAAGTTTATTTTCTGGTTTAGAAGATGAAAAGTTGAGTTTGCTTAATCACAAACATGATAACTTATCTATTCAAGTTTCAGCACCGGAAAGAGCCGCGTTGGAAGTTTGTTATTTAGTACCTAAGGTGATAAATTTTCAAGAAGCCGCATTGCTCATAGAAAATTTATTACGTCTTCGCCCACAATTAGTTCAGACTTTGTTAGAGAGCTGTCAATCAATCAAAGTAAAACGTTTGTTTTTGTATTTATCAGAGTATTATCAGCATACTTGGCTCTCAGAGTTGGACTTAACAAAAATTGAATTAGGAAAAGGGAAGCAGTTAATCGCAGGTGGTGGTGTTTATGATGCCAAGTATAAAATATCTGTGCCAAATTTAGGAGATGGTTCGTGAGTAGTGATAGAATTTATCATCAACAAGCTGAACTGCTATTAGATATTTTGCCATTTATTCAGAAATTAGATTGCTTTGCACTAAAAGGTGGAACAGCAATCAATTTATTTGTTCGAGATATGCCCAGACTGTCGATTGATATTGATTTAGCTTATTTGCCTATTGAACCGAGAAAAATATTTCTAAATAACCTGAATAAAAGCGTAACTGAATTAGCGCAGAGGCTTAAAGCCGAGCAATTTTATGTTGAAAAAAAATGTGCAAAGCAGTCGAAGCAAGTTAATAAATTAATTGTTAGTAATGGTAAAGCCGAAATTAAGGTTGAGCCAAATACAGTGTTGCGTGGTTCAGTTTTTGGCATAAAGGAATTTGATCTATCGCAGGCAGTTCAGGATACTTTTTTACAGTCACAAAAAGCGAGGTTGCTGTCTATAGCAGATTTATATGCAGGAAAAATTTGTGCTGCTTTGGACAGGCAACATCCTAGAGACTTATTTGATATTAAGTTGATGTTTGAGAATGAAGGATTAAGTAATGAAATTAGGCAAGCATTTGTTGTTTATCTTGCTAGCAGTGCTAGACCAATGAGTGAATTGTTACGACCTAATAAATTAGATATGCGGGATGTCTATAACAAAGAATTTCTGGGGATGACTAATTTGACAGTTAGCTATGAAGAACTAGAAGATATACGTAATAAATTGATTGCAATGATACAAAGTGATTTAACTAATAATGAACGCCAGTTTTTAATTTCAATTAAAGAGGGAAATCCCGGATGGGATTTATTACCCATACCTGATATTGAAAAATTACCAGCTTTGCAATGGAAGTTAATTAATATTGATAAAATGAACAAAAATTTAAAACAAAAGTCTTTGAATAAATTAAAAAGGGTATTGAATGTATAATGATTTATCTTCATTTGATGGCGTTGCTAAATTAAGGGATTATTTAAATCTGAATGATTTTACTATGTCAGGCAGTGCCATTATTTGAAACAATTGGACTTGAAATAAACGGATTTTACCCTGAGCCTGTCTAATGTCGATCCCTGAGCCTGCTTGCCCTGAGCCTGCTCGCCCTGAGCCTGTCGAAGGGTCGAAGGGTCGTGGGAATGATAATAGAAAGTATTATTTTTGAGAAAAACTATCTTTTCTGCCATCAGCAAAAAAATCATCAGGAAGTTGGGTTAATAATTCAAAAGCTCTTGAGAGATTACGAGGTTTTTCGCGAATAATAATATCGTTGTTGCGCTTAAAAATTTCTACTTCATCTGTTGAAAATTGAAAATCTACCGGCAAGCGAATAGCTTGGGAGTTACCAGATTTAAAAACACGAGTAGTAGCCATCATTAGCCTCCTATTTAACTTTATGATATATTACACGCGAAAGAAATTTCCACTTATTTCTATCTCTCTATATACTATTATTATCGGTAAATTCAGAAAAACTACCTTTGTTTTCAAGTTTTCCTTCCGCGGCTTGTTTTAACCCTTTTTTAATTGTAGCCAGAGTGATTTTATTATCAAAAAGCCATTTTTCACGCGCGGGAATTTCGACATAAGGTTCTAATATTAGTCTATGATCTGGCATTTCAGTTATCGTATAACTGCTCACATTGCCAGCGAGTTTTCCTAATGTAATTCTTCCTTTTGCGTCTGGTCTGATTATTCTAAGCCCCATTGTTTCCCTCTTTTACTTTTATGTACTATATATTTTGCAATAAAGCATTATTTGCTTGCGTAAATAATAGCGCCACCGAGTGTGCCGCGCAATATCTCTGATAACATTTTTGAGTAAAGTAAATAAGCGGAAGTAAAATAAGCCGTATCAAACTGCGCGATAACTTGTTGATGCGCGGTTAACAATTTTTTAAGCAAATTAATATACCATACTTGGTACTTATCACTGACATCAATGATTTCAATTGATTGCCAGCCGATGTTTTCCATAGATTTTTTGATCGGTGTCAGGTTTAAAGGGTAAAACGGTAGAATGCCTTTAGATTTGTCTTCTTGTTGGTAAAAAGGATTTTTCCCCTCGCACAGATTAGTGTACTCGAATATCATAATGCTGCCACCGGTTTTGGTGATAGAGTAAATATCTGTTAATGCTTTTTCTTGATTTGAAAAAGCGTAAAGGCTATTGAACAAGGTGATAATGTCAAATTTCTGTTCAATTTTTTCTTTAATATCGGCGACATCCATCGTCAGGAACTTAGGCGCGTAATGTGATTGAGCATAGGCTATCGATTCTTTTTCAATATCAACACCTGTCACCTCACCATAGCCGTGACTTTGAATATAGTCGGCTGTTTTTCCTAAACCGCAACCCACATCTAATAGTTCACAAGCTGTATGTTTAGGAAAGCGGCGCATGCAAAGATCAATCGCTTCTTCTTCACCGGCATGGGCGTAATCGCCGCCGCGTAAAAGAGATAATAATTTTTTACCCGTGTATTGTCGAAAATTTATTTTTTCTGTTGTCATAACAGTAAAATGATTTTTATTTTAAAAATATACGCTGGGTATATTATATTGAATAGTAGAACTTATTATAAGTAGGTATATTTAGTAATGGAAAAAATATTACAGAAAAGCTAAAAACAGTCATGTCTATGTTTATCAATTTCATTAACTTGGAAATGTAAAAATTTTTAGCTTGCAATAGGCTACATTTTGGCATAATGTTTAATTTTATTTTAGCATTTGTGAAATAATAATCTGATTAAAAGATGATCAACTGTTTGATAAATATGAAATTTTATCAAAAAAATGTTAAATTATTTTTTTAACGATGTTAAATTATTTTTTGAGAAATTAAATGTCAAAGACTAAATTTAAACACTATGATCTTAAGCTAATTGAGCCCAATTTTCGCTCACCACTAACCGATCTTATTATAGAGCTAGATCATCTGCGCAGAAGAAGATTAGAAGGTAGTACCCATCCGCAAGTTTTTTTTCAGTTAAAGCGGATTTTCCATACCTTGGAAAGTATTGGTTCAGCTAGAATAGAGGGAAATAACACAACAGTAGTTGAATACATTGAAACTCAACTAGAACAACAGGTTCATATTCCGCAAGATATGCAGGAAATTCAAAATATTGAGAAAGCCACGGTATTTGTTGAAGAAAATATTAAGGATTTTCCCATCAATAGATTATTTATCAGTGAAATGCATAAGAGGATAGTAGAGGGACTTAGCCCGACAAAAGAAGGCGATAAACATCCAGGCACATATCGCAAAACAAATGTGAAGATTAATAATGCGCGCCATATTCCACCAGATTGCGCAACAGTCGATATGTACATGAACGAACTATTTGAATTTATCAATCGCCCTGATTCTTCAAAGTACGATTTATTAAAGATTGCCATAGCACATCACCGATTTGTCTGGATACATCCATTTGCCAATGGCAACGGTCGAACTGTACGTTTATTTACCTACGCGATGTTGGTAAAATATGGTTTCAATGTTGAGGTGGGACGCATATTGAATCCTACTGCTGTTTTCTGTAATGATAGAAACGAGTATTATAATCATCTCGCGGAGGCAGATAAAGGCACGGGAGCGGGGATTTTAAAGTGGTGTCGATATGTCTTAGAAGGGCTTAAAGAAGAAATCGAAAAAATCGATAAGTTATTGGATTATACGTTTTTAAGTAAAGAGGTTTTGCGTCCCGCGATTAATTATGCTTTAGATCAGAAATATATCACTAAGCTCGAAGCACTTATTTTAAAAAAATCAATTGATGTGTGGGTAATGAAAGCGGGTGATTTAAAAGAAATTTTTCCTCAAAAACAAGGTTCAGAGATTTCTCGTCAGATTAAAAAATTAATCAACAAAAAAATGTTAATACCAGAATATGATAGCCCTAAAAAATATCTTATCCGTTTTGATAATAATTATTTACTAAGAGGTGTTATAAAAATTTTAGGTGACAAAGGATTTTTACCATCCGATGAGATCTATTAAAGCTTCTCTGCCTGCCGCAAAATTGAATAAGCAATGAGCTGATTCAACTGCGTGGCTACATGTGAATTGTTCCACCAGCCTAGTGGATGAGAGGGCGCGTCATAGCAATTGACCGCGTCGCCATTTTTAATATCGCTGACAGCTGTGTCTTCGCAGCGTTGACCGAGTGTGTTATAGTAATTAACAGCATTGTTTCTGCTGAGCTGTTGTTTGATCGGTGTGGCGATATCGACGTAAGCAATATGTATATTTGGATATTTTAAGTGATATGCCGCGAGATTTTTCTTTAGTGATGCGTTAAAACACGACGTTAAAAAACCAACGAATGAAATAACAATAGATTTCATCACTGAATTATTGCGAATGACATTTGGCAGCATAGTAAATAATGTCGGTGTAAACCCTAAGTTGTATTGTCCAACCACTAAAATATTTTTCGCGCCTAAATTTATGAGTTGGCTAACGACAGACTGTTGATTGTTTGTGTTGGCAATTTTATCCGGAATGGTATGTCTGATTTGTTTTATGAATTGCAATATATGGATACCGAGGTAAGTACTGAAAGCTAACGATATATCATTAGAGCCGCTCCAAACGATATAGAGTGTATCACTATTAACTTTAATTCTGTGGTTTTTGAGATCTGATTTAAATAATGCGACTTGTTGCTGGGCGCCTGGAATTATAACGGTTTTTTCTCGTAGCTCTATATTTGCTTTTGCATTATTTTTACTTTGATTGTCACGATAATATTTTTGACCGTAGTATAATGAGTTAGATAAATTATTTGGATATTTAGTAGAAGTGCAGGGCGTTGGCGTATAATCAAAGCGGTTGCAGGTATTGCCTGACATAGCGCTATACCAAGCGTAATCAACGGATTGATTTAAGGAAGCATTTGTTATGGGTTGTTTGTATTGAATAATCCAGGGGCGCAAATCGATGGGACTGGTAATGAGATTTTTCTTTTGCGCGTTATATAAAAAATAGGATACCCAATTAAGTGGCAGATATTTTCTTTTCGAGCATTTACCGGAAGCGCAAATATCAGCTTGGGGTGGTAGCGTCATGATAAAGTGATTGCTGACCACAGGAAATTTAAACCCTTTTTTGCTTAAGGACGGTAAAATGTTGTCTTTTTGCGGGTTCACCGGGTTGCTAATAGGAACATAAAGATTAGTGGCTATTTTATCAGCGATCGGATCAATAAGTGTTTGATTCTCAGGACCATTGGCGATGTCACTTTGGCTATCACCAATAACAAGTATATCGCTATAATGTGGTGTTTGTTGTTGTGCAGCATGGACATTGCCGGTAAAAAGTGGAATAGCGAATATAATGAGTAATTTTTTCATAAAAATCTTTCCTCCTGCCATTCCCGCGCAGGCAGGAATAATAAGTTTGAATGTATATTATTACAGTAACTGGTTTAAATCCGTGTAACTTGACTTATATAACAAATTTAACAAATATTTAATCCATGGTCAAAAAGTCATTGATTTGTCCAAGTATCTCCAGCTATTTTTCGCGTTTTTTCGTTCTTGACTGTATTTGCTATCTGTTTTAATGTAATGATAACAGATACAATACCAAAATTTACGACACAACATGTTACAAGAAGATCGCATTGTCAGCAGCGACAGCCAGTTTGATGATTCTGCCATTGACCGCGCCATTCGTCCGAAATTACTGCAAGACTATACTGGTCAGGCAGTCGTGCGCGAGCAGATGGAAATTTTTATCCGTGCTGCCAGAGGGCGTCAGGAAGCCTTAGATCATACCTTAATTTTTGGCCCACCTGGTTTGGGTAAAACAACGCTCGCCCATGTCATCGCTCATGAAATGGCAGCCAATCTCAAACAGACTTCAGGACCGGTATTGGAAAAAGCCGGTGATTTAGCGGCATTGCTGACCAATCTTGAACCTTATGATGTATTATTCATTGATGAAATTCATCGCCTCAATCCAACCATTGAAGAAATTTTGTATCCGGCTATGGAAGATTATCAACTGGATATCATGATTGGTGAAGGACCAGCGGCGCGGTCGATTAAACTCGATTTGCCACCGTTTACTTTAGTCGGCGCGACAACGCGTGCCGGTCTGCTGACATCACCTTTGCGTGACCGTTTTGGCATTGTGCAACGTCTGGAATTTTATAGTTATGACGAATTGACTAAAATTGTATTGCGTTCGGCGCATATACTGCGTATCAGTATTGATGAATCCGGCGCCAGTGAAATTGCCCGACGTTCACGCGGTACACCGAGAATCGCCAATCGCTTGTTACGCCGTGTGCGTGATTATGCTGAAGTGAAAGGGAATGGGCATGTTGATCAGCGTGTGGCGCACGCCGCTTTGGATTTACTCAAAGTCGATCATTGTGGTTTTGATTTAATGGACAGAAAGCTGTTACTGACCATGATTGAAAAATTTTCCGGTGGACCGGTGGGTCTCGATAGCTTGGCCGCCGCGATCAGCGAAGAGCGGCACACCATTGAAGATGTGCTGGAACCGTTTTTAATTCAACAGGGTTTTATGATGCGCACACCGCGTGGTCGTGTGGCGACCAAACAGGCGTATCTGCATTTTGATTTGCAAGCGCCGGAGAGTATCGATGTCCCCAAAACCGGTAATTTATTTGATTTTTAGCGTATGATCCATCAAACAACATTTTTTGGCTATTTTTGGCATGCCAGTATTATTGTTAAGCTGGTCATGTTGGTGTTATTGGCCGCGTCCATTGCCTCTTGGACGGTGATTTTCCAGCGTGGTAAATTACTTAAAGAGACGCATCAGGCTTTAAATCGTTTCGAGCGAGTTTTTTGGTCGACGACGGATTTAGTCGCGTATTACAAAAACCTTAAAAACCGTCAGAGCAGTCTTGCCGGTCTTGAAGCAATTTTTGTTGCCGGTTTTGAAGAGTATTTACGCTTGCATCAGCAGGGCACTGTCAAAGCCGAAGATATCATGGAAGGCGCGAAGCGAGCGATGCGGGTTGCCGGAATGCGTGAGCTAGATACACTGGAATCTGGTTTGCCGTTTTTAGCAACCGTGGGTTCGGTAAGTCCCTATATTGGTTTGTTTGGCACCGTATGGGGTATTATGATTGCCTTACACGCGTTGGGTAACGCGACTCAAACGACTATTGGTATGGTGGCGCCGGGTATTTCTGAGGCGCTGGTGGCAACAGCAATGGGTTTGTTCGCCGCTATTCCGGCAGTGATTGCTTATAATCGCTACAGTACGCGACTTGATCGCATCTTTGTGCGTTATGACGCATTCCAGGAAGAGTTCGCCGGTTTTCTTTATCGACAAGCGCAGACAAAATCATCATGATGCGGGCAAGCAGACGACGCAAATTAATGAGCGATATTAATGTCGTGCCTTATATTGATGTGATGTTGGTACTGCTGGTAATTTTTATGATTACCACCCCCTTACTCAAGCAAGGTGTCAATGTTGATCTGCCGCAAACAACAAGCCGACCGATGTCACAGCATACGTTATCGCCGATTATTATTTCCGTGGACAAAAGCGGTCATTATTATTTGAACATTGCCACTTCGCCACATACGCCGATGAAAAGCGATCTCTTAATCGCGGCAGTAAAACACAAAATGACGGCGGCGCGGACAACCGGCAAACATCAAGCGGTTTATGTTGAGGGTGATAAAGCCGCCGATTATGGTGATATTGTCAAGATCATGGCCCTGTTACAGCAAGCTGGGGTTGACAAAGTTGGTCTTATCACTGAAAGCCCATCTTCTCATCATTAGACCACTATGATACCGTCCCCTTATAAAAAACCACTGATCTACGCCTTGGTTTTGCATCTTATCATTGCTTTGATTCTTTTGTTTGCTTTTTCCTTGCCTAAAACAATGAAATCACCATCATCAACAACATCAAAGACTAAAATTATTCAAGCCACCACGGTCAGTGCCGAGCAAGTTCACGCGCAGCAGCAAGCCATAAAAGCGGCGCGTGAAAAACAAATAAAACATAAGGAAGCGGCTCATGTTGCGCGTCAAAAGGCGTTGGCGGAAAAACGCGCGCACGCTTTAGCGCTTAAAAAAGCGCGAGAAAAAGCCCTGAGACAGGAAAAAGAAAAAAAAGCGCAACAGCTTGTTGAGCAAAAAAAGAAAGCTGAGCAAGCGGCAATTGCCAAAGAAAAACGTATCAAAGCCGCGAAGGCAGCCAAAGAAAAAGCGGTTGCCGGTGAGGTTAATCAATATACCGGTATGATTTTAGCGGCAATTCAGAATCATGTTTATCAGGCAATTTGTGCCGGGCAGAATTTATCGGCAACCTTATCGATTCGTTTAAATAATAATGGCGATGCGGTTGATGTGCGATTAAGCAAAAGCAGCGGCAACGCGACCTTTGATCGCATGGTAGAAAGCGCGGTTAAAGCGGCATCACCTTTCACCTTGCCAAATGATGCCGAAGCGCGAAAAAGAATGCAGCAGTTGAATTTGCTTGTCGCGCCTTGTTCAGGTTGATAAATCTTTACTTGAAATGTGGTCGCAATAGGACTACAATGTAGAAATAGATTATAAATCTTAAAAGGTTAATTTATGCATACTACCACTACTGATACTTATGTACGAGCACGCATTGATTCGGTGACCAAAAAGCAAGCTTCAGACGCGCTGGAAAAAATGGGATTATCTGTATCGGATGCGATTCGTTTACTCATGCTGCGTATCGCTAAAGAACATCGATTACCTTTTGAAGTAAAAGTGCCTAACGCAACAACTCGGCAAGCCATTACTGAACTTGAAAAAAATAAAGGTAAAAAATTCAAGAATATTGACGCGCTTATGGAAGACTTGAATGCGGACGATTGAGCGTTCTTCCGCTTTTAAACGTGATTATAAGCGCATAAAAGCGACACCACGCTATGGTAAAAAATTCAGTCATTGCTTTCCGTTGTGATACAATTTCTAATTTCTGACCAAGTACCGCCCCAAAAATACCAAGATCATGCGTTAAGTGGTAATTGGAATGGATACCGAGAATGTCATATTAAACCAGACCTTTTGTTAATCTATCGAAAAGTAAATAAACAAATATTACGTCTCGCACGGCTTGGTTCTCATAGTGATCTTTTCTAAAACTAAAATCAGAAAATTTTGACAAGTTTTTAGATTGACAGACTTATAGACCATTGCGGCAGAGGTCATCTAAGATTTTACCCCAGTGTAAGCATATGTTTATCTCTAAGCTTGACTTTAATCTGTTATGTTATATTATAACGTTTTATTAAAATTTACAACTGAGTTAAAAGCTTACAATGAATAAACTACCTACCACAATACTGTCAGGATTTCTTGGTTCTGGGAAAACAACATTACTTAATCGCATTTTGCATAATCGCGATAATCTGAAAATTGCTGTCATTGTCAACGACATGAACGAAGTGAACATTGACGCCGAATTTATTAATAATAGCCAAAATTATCTGGCGACAACGGAAGAGAAAATGGTCGAACTCAGCAATGGGTGTATCTGTTGTACTTTAAGAGAAGACCTGCTCAATGAGGTTAAAAAACTGGCCGCCGAAAATAAATATGATTACCTTGTCATTGAAAGCACTGGTATATCAGAGCCATTACCTGTTGCCACAACCTTTGAATTCAGGGATGAAAACGGCGAAAGCCTGGCGGATGTTGCCTACATCGATAATATGATTACAGTCGTTGATGCCGTCAATTTTCTTGCAAACTATCATTCAACCGAATATTTAAGAAACACTGGTGAAAGTCTGGGTGAAAAGGATGATAGAGCCATTATTGATTTAATGGTCGAGCAAATAGAATTCGCAAGCACGATTATCTTAAATAAGGTATCTGATTGTTCAAAAGAGGATCTGGCAATCATCAAATCCGTGATTAAAGGATTAAACACAGACGCTCAATTGATAGAAGCGGACTATTGTGATGTGCCTTTGACTAACATAATCAATACACGTTGTTTCGATTTAGAAAAAGCTCAGGATCATCCACTTTGGAGTAAAGAACTGTACGATTTCAAAAATCACACACCGGAAACAGAAGAGTATGGCATTACCTCATTTGTTTATCGCGCCAGGCTACCCTTTGATCCTGAAAAATTTATGCATTTTCTAAATGAAGTAGAGTGGCCTGGTGTGATCAGAGCAAAAGGGTTTTTCTGGTTATCGACAAGACCCGACTATATTGGCGAAGTTTCCCAAGCCGGTAGTCTGGTTAGGCATCAAGGACTAGGTGTGTGGTGGTCTTCCGTTGACAAAAATGAGTGGCCGGATAGCCCAGCGTTTAGAGACATGGTAGCTAAAAAATGGGATGAAAAAAGTGGCGATAAACGGCAGGAAATTGTATTTATTGGTTTAAAAGATACGATAGATATTGATTTCATCAAAACAAAGCTCGATCATTGCTTGATACCTGATTATTGGAAAAATCCCAAAACATACCAATCAATAAACGATCCTTTTCCGAACTGGTTTAAAGAAGAAAATTAACTAAAGAGACCACCGCGGTTTTTAGCATAATGCGCGCTTTGTTAAGCCTAAATTGATGTAAGCAACATTATCTTTTATACTATCCGCACTGTCAAAATTTTATAGTGAGGCATAGGATGTCCTATTTAACAGATTCAGCTAATCGCTTGTATTATGAACACCATCAGAAAGCAAATAAACAAACGATTATTTTAATCAGTGGGCTTGGTGAGGATCATAGTTACTGGTTGCCTATTAAAGATTTATTCCTACAAGAATACGGTGTGCTTTTAATTGACAATCGCGGCACTGGCAAATCGACTGACGTTGCGCCAGTTGAGACTATTGCAACGATGGCAAATGATGTTGTTGCTGTCATGGATGCCTGTGGCTTAAAAAACGCGCATATACTAGGGCATTCAATGGGTGGATTTATCGCCCAAACTATTGCCAGAGATTTTCCCCACCGTGTGGATAAATTAATGTTGTGTTCTACCGGCTGTCATCCTTCAGAGAAAATTATGCATTCGCTGGATGCCCAGAACCGTCTTATAAGATTAGGCACAGTGCCAGCGGAGCTTTTGATTAATTTAGGGTTGCCGTGGGCGTATTCTAATCAATTATTTGCCCATCCTGAAAAATTAAAGGCCGTCATTCAGGAAAAACTGGATAAACCACTTATAACTACACAAGAAGTGGTTGACCAACACACCAATGCTTGCGGTCAATTTGATTCTCGACCTTGGTTATCTAATATTACCGCAAAGACCTTGATTTTATGTGGTCGAGAGGATTTACTGTTGCCAGTTGACCAGAATGAATTTATGGCGCAATCCATTCAATCATCTGAACTAGTTATCATTGATGACACCGCGCATCTTTTGCACGTTGAGCAACCTGAGCGGTTTTATAAATTAATCCGTAAATTTGATTCGAGCGCGGTATAGAGGTTTACTCTAGAACTGCTGAAATTGGTGGTTAAACAAACTAAATAGCCTTGCATTTGCGTTATCGTAATTTTCATCAGAAAAAGGTTGTTTTTTTATGAAAATGTAGTATGTTGCTTTTGACATTTGGTTTTTGGTTAATGATAGGAGTAAAAATTGAACAATAAATATTTAGCTTGTATATTTGGCATGGTTATAGTCCTTGCCTTTTCTTTAAGTGGATGTAGTGGCAGCAATACGTCATCGACTACCGAAGCATCTGTGACACCATCTCTAAACCACACCAGTTTTCCCTCGGGGTCAACAATCTCGCTGACTTTTTCTGATAACTCAGGTGTGACTGCTTTGGCGACGCAAAAGGCGCCTCAGCTTGTTGGCGTTTCTTTCACGGCGACAACCAACGCAAACGTTAACTTTCCTGATGGTAACTCTTGCTCGTATACCAGTCCTGAAACAAGTTGTAGCATTCCAATGCAGATCTTGCCAAATCAACCTGGTAATTATCAACTTACCTTGACAAGTAGCGGTACAGGTGCCGTGCTGACAACAAAAACATTGCCTTTCACTGTCACACAGTTTTTGCCTGAAGCGAGTTGGACTCAGAATTTAACTAAAATTACTGAAACGGATGCTGACAAATCTACATACAAAGATTTCTATTACACTACTAAAATAGCGGAAGACTCTACTTGGGAATGTCCCTCAGAGGGTAACGTTGGATACCATCCATCGCCAATGGCACCTGTCACTGGAACCACTGATGGTAGCCCTAGTACCAGCCAAACTTGGATCTCACCAGGACCAATTAATTACACCGGCGACAATATTGCCGCGCCTCTGTTTGATGCATGTGGAGGCAGTGCGGAAGGTAGTACCAAGCGGTTCGTTCCTGCAGATATTGATGAAGCGCGCGCTCAGTATTATGATAACCCTTCTACTGATGTCAGTATGAATAGTAATGTGCCTTTAACTGCGGCAGGTTGTACTTGTACAACTGACACATGTACAAACTGTACTGTGTATCATGGCTACATTTTCGGTGATAATTATTTTGAGCTATATGTCAATGGTCATTATGTTGCCCATGACGAAAACCTTTTCTTTGAATTTGATAGTTCAGTTGTGCGCTTCAGTGTGCCACGAGGTACTACACCTCGTATCGCGATTAAAGCGATTGACATGCATGGCATGTCGGTGAACAGTAATGGTTCTGAGGATAATTCTTGGGGCGCGGCGGTTAATGATTCGCATACTTCCTATACAGGACTTGGTTTTGAGGCTAACTCTAATGATTCGGAAGGAAATCCTATAGCAAAAGCAGGCGATGGTGGACTTATCGCTCGTTTTGTTAATGAAACTGCAGGTTGTCATGATGATCCAAGCAAAGACACGAACTCAAACTGCAGCAATCTTGACATTGTTACGAATACTACAGACTGGTATGCTCAAGTGTACACTATCTCACCGGTCCAGGATAAAACTGATGTGAAACAGCAAGAAGAAGTAAATACCGGTGATGGTTCTATTACGCTTCTCAGAGAAACGGGTCAAGATATTGACACTGTTGAACAGTTTCCATGCATGGTTGGACAATTAGCGGTTAATAGTACTTGCTATGCTGCTCGCTGGGCATATCCATCCGACTGGTACGCGACTGACTTCTCGCCTGTTGATTATCATTGGCCACGTCCAACACTATACACTGCAAATGATTTAGGTGAAGATAAGCGGTGCTTCTGTCATTTCACAGACATAACTTCACGCCCTACTGCAAGTGATTGTTTTAAAGTTGACCCTGATCCAGGTAATAGTTACGATCTTTGGGGTAATGCCAAATTCATCTGGGGGCCTGACTCAGTACAAGATAATCTAGTATTATTCGTATATGATCCGAGTACCACAACAACAAAAAAATAATTGACTACCGATAAACAAGAAATATTCGGTATACTAACTATCCTACGGGGAGAAAGCGTTTGATTTCTCCTCGTATTTTTTTGGCATAGATTTGGGGATTAATCTTTCGACAAGCTCAAGAACCACTGCGGTTTTTAGGATTAAACAAGCAGCGGTTTTAAAAATTTGCCGGTGTGAGATTGTTTATTTTTCGCGACTTGTTCCGGTGTGCCGGCAGCGATGATGTTGCCACCTTTGAAACCACCTTCAGGACCAAGATCAATAAGCCAATCGGCTGTTTTGATGACATCTAAATTATGTTCAATGACAATCACGGTATTATTGCTGTCACGTAAGTGATGTAGGATTTTGAGTAATTGGGCGATGTCATGAAAATGCAGGCCGGTGGTGGGTTCATCAAGAATATACAGTGTTTTGCCGGTGTCACGTTTGGATAATTCTCGTGATAATTTTACCCGCTGCGCTTCGCCACCGGATAAGGTTGTCGCGCTTTGTCCCAATTTAATGTAGGAAAGCCCCACATCCATTAAGGTTTGCAACTTGCGTTTAATTACCGGCACGGCGGAAAAAAATGCCAAGCCATCTTCCACCGTCATATCCAGTACTTGATGAATGTTTTTACCTTTATAAAGTATCTCCAGCGTTTCACGATTGTATCGTTTACCTTGACAGACATCACAGCTGACAAAAATATCAGCAAGAAAGTGCATCTCTACTTTAATAACGCCATCGCCTTCACAAGCTTCACAACGACCGCCGCGCACATTAAAACTGAAACGCCCGGGTTTGTAAGCGCGTGAGCGTGCTTCTTGCGTTGCCGCGAACAATTCACGAATTGGGGTGAATAAACCAGTATAGGTCGCTGGATTAGAACGTGGCGTGCGACCGATAGGGCTTTGATCAATTTCAACACATTTATCAAAATACTCTAAGCCTTTGATTGACTGGTATTCACCGGCGTGCAATGTGCTTGCCTTGTTTAATTTTGTCGCTGCTAGTGGATATAACGTATCGTTGATCAAACTGGATTTGCCAGAACCAGAAACACCGGTAATACAGGTAAACACACCGACGGGAATATCCACATCAATAGTATTTAAATTATTACATGCCGCGCCTTTAATACGCAGCATTTTTTTGTTATCGATTTTCCGTCGTTGTTTAGGGACGGCAATTTCTTTTTTACCAGACAGGTATTGACCAGTGACAGATCGTTTACTGGCAATAATATCTTTAACCGTGCCTTGTACCACAACTTCACCACCATGCACACCGGCACCGGGTCCCATATCAATAATATGATCGGCATGACGAATAGCGTCTTCGTCATGTTCAACAACAAGTACAGTATTGCCAAGATCACGCAAGTGTTTCAGCGTATTGAGTAAACGGGCGTTATCACGTTGGTGTAAGCCGATAGAGGGTTCATCAAGAATATACATCACTCCAACCAGACCGGAACCGATTTGACTGGCTAAGCGAATACGCTGCGCTTCACCGCCGGATAATGTGTCGGCACTGCGATTTAAGGTGAGATAGTCTAAGCCGACTTCAACTAAAAAATCCAAACGATCGCCAATTTCTTTCAGAATCCGAGAGGCAATCTTTTTTTTCTGTCCGGTGAATTTGAGTGAATAGGTAAACGTTTTGGCATCACCAATGGTCATAGCGGCAATATCCGCAATATTGTTATCGTTGACAAAAACATGACGCGCGGCTTCACCCAAACGAGTGCCAGCGCAAGCTTCACAAGGTTTTACCGTCAAATATTTTGCTAAATGTTCACGCATTGCTTGTGAATGTGTTTCATGGTAACGGCGTTGCATGTTGGGAATCACACCTTCAAACGGCTGTTTTCGCGGACGTTTATTGCCGAATTCATCCATATACGTCAGATCAATTACCTCATTACCACTGCCATATAAAATTGTCTGCCTAATTTTTTTGGGTAGGCTTTTGTAACGCGCGTCTAGGCTAAATTTATAGTGTTTAGCCAAGTTTTGCAGCAGTTGATAATAGTAGACATTTTTATGATCCCAACCGCGTATCGCGCCGCCACCGACACTTAATGTGGGATCATGAATCACTTTTTCTTCAGCAAAAACCTGTTGTACGCCCAAGCCATCACAGCTGTTGCAGGCGCCGATAGGATTATTAAAGGAAAATAAGCGTGGCTCCAGCTCTGAAATACTGTAACCACAATGTGGACAGCTGAATTTCGCTGAAAATAATAATGATTTATCCGGTTGATCAATAAACACAACCTCCGCGATACCGCCGGCAAGCTGTAATGTGGTTTCAAACGACTCGGTTAGACGCAGTTTGATATCTGGGCGTACTTTTAAACGATCGATGACGACCTCTATAGTATGCTTTTTTTGTAAACTCAGTTTAGGGACATCATCCAGTTCATAGAGCTCGCCGTCTATGCGCGCGCGAATAAAACCTTGCGCCTGTAAATCTTCAATGAGACGGGTGTATTCACCTTTGCGATTGCGGACAATGGGCGCGAGCAGCATGATTTTGCTGTCTTTAGGGAGTGACAGGACAGTGTCAACCATTTGACTAATGGTCTGCGCGGTGAGGTCAATCGCGTGCTTGGGACAACGTGGTGTGCCGATGCGCGCGAACAGCAGGCGCAGGTAATCATAAATTTCGGTAATGGTGCCGACGGTGGAGCGTGGATTATGTGAGGTTGATTTTTGTTCAATGGAAATCGCTGGTGATAAGCCGTCAATCTGATCGACATCTGGTTTTTCCATCATCGACAAGAACTGACGGGCGTAAGCGGAGAGTGATTCGACATAACGACGTTGCCCCTCGGCATAAAGGGTATCAAACGCCAGTGATGATTTGCCTGAGCCGGACAGTCCAGTAATTACGGTTAATTGATCGCGTGGGATACTGAGATGAATATCCTTTAAGTTGTGCGTACGCGCCCCTTGAATCGTGATGGCTTTTGTCATAGCGTCGTATTATACGCTTTGTATCAAAAGATGCGAAGCACTAGCTTAGATAAATTGCATAAAATATTAATTTAAGTTTTATCAAGCTAAATTATTGCTAAACACTAGTATTTTTAAGGGAAAATAGGTTACACTAACAAGTTCTATACCCAACCCGCTTCGAGATGCGAATTGATATGTACTTAAACATGGTGGGGATTAGAAAATTTGTTTTTTCAGTTTGTTGTCATCTTTTGACCTTTCGACCCTTCGACAGGCTCAGGGCAAGCAGGCTCAGGGGGCGTCTTCGCCGGGCTCACGAATCTTGGGACGTTTTGATGGTGACAAAATGGGTGGGTAAAATCGCGTCTTGAAGTGCATTAGGCATAATGGGAGAATAGAAGTAATGTCAATTAAATTATCAGGTCAGGAACGTTACGCGGCGCTGTCACTTTCGAGTATTTACGCGTTTCGGATGCTGGGGCTTTTCATGATTTTGCCAGTATTTACCATTTACGCGCGGCAGTTGTATGGCAGTACCTCAATGTTAATCGGGGTGGCATTGGGTATTTATGGTTTGACCCAAGCCTGTTTACAGATTCCGTTTGGCATGTTATCGGACGCGTTTGGTCGTAAGCGCATTATCTTTATGGGCCTATTGTTTTTTGCCGGTGGATCGATTATCGCGGCTTTGTCACATAGTATCAGCGGCATTATTATCGGTCGTGCCTTGCAGGGGGCGGGTGCTGTTGGTAGTACATTAACCGCGTTACTGGCCGATTTGACGCGCGAAGAAAACCGCACTAAAGCCATGGCATTGGTCGGTTCAATTATTGCCTTATCTTTTTGCGCGGCAATGATATTGGGGCCCGCTATGAATGCTTGGGTGGGTGTGCCGGGTATTTTTTGGTTAACGGCAATACTTGCCGCCTGTGGGATAGTGATGCTTGTTTTTGTTGTGCCCACGCCGGCACGTTCGTCTTTCCATAGTGATACCGAGCTCAAGCTTAGTTGCTTAGGGAGTATTCTCAAAAATGGCGCGCTGTTACGCCAGGATTTAGGCATTTTTATGTTACATGCGATCTTAACCGCCAGTTTCATTGCGGTACCGGTTACCTTGACTGAAATAGCTGGACTGTCAGAAATGGAGCTATGTTTGATCTTTGTGCCGGTTATCATACTGGCGTTTGTGGCAATGATTCCTATGGTGGTGATTGCTGAGTCAAAGCGCAAAATGAAGCAGGTCTATTTTATCGCGGTGTTAATTATTACACTCTCACAGCTTTTTCTTTGGGAATTTCACCGATATGTTTGGCCTAGCGCGGTACTGCTGTTTTTATTCTTTACCGCGTTTATTACCTTGGAGGCTACCATTCCGTCATTGGTGTCAAAGATTGCCCCAGCCGGACGTAAAGGAACAGCGCTTGGCATCTATTCAACTTGTCAATTTCTTGGTATTTTTGTCGGCGGTAGTCTTGGCGGTTTCTTTTTTCATCGTTATAATGTTGAAGGTGTATTTCTGTTTAGCATGTTCCTTGGTTTTATCTGGTTGCTCTTTGCCTTTACGATGAAAGAACCCCGTTATATTAGCAGCCACAATATGCGTATTGGTAAAATGCACAAAGCCGATGCCCAACGGTTGCAAAATCAATTGGCGCGGATGCCGGGTGTTGTCGAAGTCGCTGTCATCCATGAAGAGGGCGCCGCGTATTTAAAGATTGACAAAAGTATCGTAAAGACCGAAGATTTACAAGCGATGACCATTGCGATACATCATTAGAAAATCCATTGATCTATTAATCTTATAATTTTAGGAGAAAAAAATGGCAAGTAGAGGTATAAATAAAGTAATTTTAATCGGCAATTTAGGCGCGGATCCAGAAGTGCGCTATATGCCCAACGGTAATGCTGTGGCAAACATGCGTTTAGCGACTTCAGAATCGTGGAAAGATAAAAACACCGGTGAAACCCAAGAGCGTACCGAGTGGCATCGGATCACGCTGTACCGTCGTTTGGGGGAAATTGCTGGTGAATATCTTAAAAAAGGTTCAAAAGTATATATCGAAGGGCGTCTGCAAACCCGTGATTGGGAAGATAAAGACGGCAATAAACGTTATACCACGGAAGTGATTGCCGATAATATGCAAATGTTAGACAGTCGCGGTTCTAGTGGTGATTATGCCGGTTCTAGCAGTTCAGCAAGTAAAGCCGCGCCCGCAACCGCGCCCGCTAATAATGATTTTGATGACGATATTCCTTTTTAGGCTTGCCTTTGGCCCTTCGACCCTTCGACAGGCTCAGGGCAAGCAGGCTCAGGGCAAGCAGGCTTAGGGACCGCCCTTCGGCGAGCTCAGGGACCGCCCTTTGGCAAGTTCATGGATCGCTCTCAACGAACTTAGTTAGGGGTTGCTTTTCGGTAGGTTTGGCGTATAGATGGCTGAGCTTGTCGAAGCCACAAAGAGAATGCTCGGAAATCATGCTTTGTGATAATCAAACTTAGAAACACTGGTGGGCGTATAGGATTCGAACCTATGACCAACTGGTTAAAAGATTTGCGCGCAAAACATAAGGTATTGAAAATTTAGCACTTTTTGTCGCAAACAGCTCCTGAGAGTCCCTGTGATTCCCGCAAGGTAAGAGTAGGAAGATAGTTTTTCATATTGATATGTAGCGGCTTATATAAGGGATAGTTAAAATCTAAAGCAAAAAAGGAGTGATATGTAGGATTAAGTATATCCTAAATTAACAGTCAGATTTTGCTTTAAAAAGTGTCAAAATAGCGTTGTTTTTTGAATTATTTGACAGATTACAAGTAAGGTCTGAGCGTCTAATTTGACAGTTTTTGGTTGATTATTCTAGTAGTAATGCTATTAACCATTGATTCTTGTTATTTATACGCTATAATTAATCATAATGATTAATATTGATTAAGGTGTAGTTATGCAAAAAATACAAGTCATGCTCGACGACAAACTGGCTACGAGCTTAAAAGAAAGCGCGAAACAAGTTGGATTGTCCATCAGTTCTTATGCGCGTTTATTATTGGCAAATGCGTATAAGAAAAGATTATCCCCTCTTGAAAAGTCTTTATTGGATACAAAAGATGATGAAGTGATGACATTAGAACAATTTAACCATGAAATGGATGAAATGATTAAAAATGCTTAGGGTTATCTATAAGAAACCTTTCAGGAAATCGCTTAAAAAATATAAACATAATCCGACAATTTTGTCAGAATTAAAGCATGTTGTGAATCTTTTAGCTGGAAATAAAGCATTACCTACGAAATATAAAGATCATGAATTAAAAGGTAATCTCAAAGGCATCAGAGAACTACACCTAAAACCAGATGATTTGCTTTTATATGTCAAGGTTGAACACGAAAGTATAACGCTATTGAATATTGGTAATCATGCTGATTTATTTAAAATGTAAGACTCTAGCGTCGATTGCCAAATATTGCTGAGAATGGCTATTTTCGGCAAATTCCCCATTTTTTAATTAAAACCATCTCATTCTTCACTTGATGTCCAATATGTCCGGAAGATATTCCTAATTCACCTCTTTCCCGAAAATCAACAGGCGAATTATATTCTTTAGTGGCGTTGTTGCATAAATATAAAAGGTTGCGGAGAAGAAAAGGTTGAGAGGTGGAGGGTAAATCTTTAGACTGTTGTTGTGAAACAAATAATAACAGCAAAGAGGAATTCCCATGCCAAAGCAACGTTATCGAATCCGCAAC
>JBCCYM010000006.1:0-48064 GCA_039190005.1 Pseudomonadota bacterium | reverse complement strand
ATGAAATTGATGGTAAATTCATAATACTAATAAAATTAAATAATAAAGGTTATAAATCATGAAAACGAAAAATTTAATATTCTCTGTGCTTTTCTTTAGCTTTTTTACCGCGGCCTATGCTAATGGTTCTTATGGTAGTCCAAATGAACCTGTTTATATCTGGGGATGTCCAAGTGTCAATGATATCAGTTTTTCAAATGATTTATGGCAGGCTGAATTTCAAACAGAAAAGTTTTCTCCTAGACAATTTTCTTTCATAATGCCGGATTTTCAAGGATTAAATCGCAAAGATAAACCGATAAAATTTGAACAAATGAGTGTTTATACCTTACAAAGTCCGGCCAATGATTTTACATGCAGTTATAAAACTATTCTGAATCAAACCCTGACATTTAGAGTTACACCGGATGCCCTTTTAGTTGGTGGAAATCAAGGAAATAAAGAAGTTGTCTGTGGCTTGAATAGTAAACCCTCATTTAATAATCCACATACAGAAACTAGTACCAATAAAAATTCGGTAGTTATTTGCCAGCTGAAAAATTAATTCTGGTATTTCTAAAAAAACCTGAAGGCAATTTTGCCTTCAGGTATTCATTAGTATATTATTAGCTTATTCTATCCTAAAAATCATTATCAGAATTCTGCATCATTTGATTCATGTTATCATCGATATGATGCTGCATGTTGATGTTTTGGTCAATCACGTGTTCTTGTCTTTTTTGCATGTTTTGCCAAAGTTTTTTAGCTTGTTTGTCACTGAGTTTTTTACCGTTTTTGTAAGCGCTAATATGTTGTTTGCCATCTTTGTTAGTGACGGTGACATAGACATTTCTGATGTCATGATCGTGGTGGTCAAGAAATAGTGGATCTTCTGGCATCATACTATTTGACTGCCAAGCATACCATTTGGCTTTCTCGTAAGCTTGTCTGTTTATCCAACCAACTTGTCCAGTTTGTTGATCGCCAACTTTTATCCACTGATGATCGTCTGATGTAATGATGGGTACCAACGCTGTCGCCGCCGTAATGGTTGCCACTGATTTGGATTTGCTATTTGGCTGACTATACAAGGTGACTTGAGTGGCTTGCTGTTGATAGTTTTTAAGTGCCGCGCGGTAATCATCAGTATTTAACCAACCCACTTGACCATTATTACGGTCACCGACTTTGATCCATTTTTTTTCTTTGTTGTGTTGATAGATTTGTACCAAAGGATCATCAGGTGTTACTGTCGTCACAGCTTTTGATGAGGTGCTGGGTTGACTGTAAAGTGTGACTGTCGTATTACTAGGCGTTGGTTTTGCCATAACCGCCGCGCTGCAAATGAATAGGCTGCTAAAAATGATATTGTAAATAATTTTCTTCATAGATGGATTACCTCTTTTTATTTTATTCTTCATTAGAGAAATATACGAATTTTTATAGAAAAATCGAGGACTAATCTGTAAAATTGTGTCACAATTATGGCTTAAGGGGCTGTTGAAATCTGAACATTTTTCAATGTTTCAAGCAGTGCAACTGCTTGAAACATGCTGGATTCCCGCCTACGCGGGAATGACGGATTTGCTAGATTTCAACAGCCTCTTGAAAGTAGTCTGGAGATTTAGATATGCAGTTGATGAATAATGAGCAAAAATTCGGTGTTATTGCCAAATGTTTTCACTGGATTGTCGCCCTTGGTGTTTTTACCATGCTTTTACTGGGTTTAATTGGTGGCAAACTGATTATTGTGCACAAATCCCTGGGCGTCACCATATTATTGCTCATGGTATTGCGATTGATTTGGCGCTGGATTAATCCACAGCCATCTTATCCATCAACAATCAGCGCGACTGAAGCCAAGCTTGCCCGTTTAATTCATCGCTTGTTATATGTGGCTGTTTTTCTGATTATCTTGGTTGGTTTATCAATGTCGGCTTTAGGCGGGCATCAAACCTATTTTTGGGGCTGGATTAATGTGACCTTGCCTTTGCCTTTAAACCGACAGCTTGCAAGTATTGGTGTCTATATTCATCTGGCATTAGCTTGGTGTATTGTTGGCTTGCTGGTTTTGCATATAGGTGCAGCATTGCATCACCATTTTATCAGGAAAAATAATATACTTAGACGGATGTGGTTTACCGATTAACTACCGGCGTTATTTAATTTTTCCTTCTTTAAACTCAACGTGCATGCCGAATTTTTGCTTTTCTTTATCCCAAGCGCGTGGATCAAAGCACTTTTTGTGTATTTTTTCTTTATTTTCGCTACTTGGATTACGATTACGACTTGTTGTTTTAAAGAAACCAGTTTTCGTTTTACCGTCTTTTTTTAAGCCGGTAGAGTTTAAACGTATAAGAATGCTATTTTTTTTCTTTGGCATAATCTAAGCGCTCCGAACAGATTGTTTTTTTCTGGCAGCAATGTCTGCCAAGACTACTTCAAGACCTTTTTTATCAATAATGCGTTGACCTTGACGGCTGACCCATAATTTCACATATCTTTTTTCACTTTCCAACCAAAATTTTAATCGATGTAAATTCGGTACAAAGCGACGACGCGTTTTATTTTTCGCGTGCGAAACATTGTTGCCCACCATAGGACGTTTGCCTGTTACTTCACATATTTTTGCCATAGTTATTCTCCGATTTTCCCAAAAAGGGAGCGCAATTATAGCTGTTCAATTGTCTTTGGACAAGCTTTTGTTGCAAAAAATAGCAAAAATTTAGTCGACCCTTCGGCAGGCTCAGGGCAAGCAAGCTCAGGGACCGCATTTGGTAGCTTAAGTACCTTTTTGCTTAAATTTCTTTATAAATAGCCTTTTTCAGCAAAGGACAGGGCTTGGTTGCCGGCGACGATAATATGGTCTAAAAGACGAACTTCAACCAAATCCAGGGCGTTTTTTAAGGTTTGCGTCAACGCCTTATCCGCCTTGCTTGGTGTCAGATCGCCCGAGGGATGATTATGCGCGACAATCATTGCCGCGGCGTCATGGCGCAGCGCTTGTTTGACCACTTCGCCGGGATACACATTGGCGCGACTGACGCTGCCGCGGAAAATTTCATAAAAATCGATGGCGTGAAAGCGACTGTCTAACAATAGGCAAGCAAAAACTTCGTATTTTAGGTCAGCTAATTTTGAGATCATGTAACGCTGTGTTTGTGAAGCACTCTCCAGCACATTGCGTTTTTTTAATGGTTCAAACAGATGTCGCCGTCCCATCTCGAGAACAGCTTGTAGCTGTGTGTATTTTGCCAAGCCGAGACCGTGATAACGGCAGAATGCTTTACTGTCCAGATTAAAAAGATAGCGTAATCCGCCGGTCTGTGCCAGCAGATCGCGTGCCAGATCAACAGCGGTTTTGCCGTATGTGCCTGTTCGTAAGAAAATCGCCAACAGTTCAGCGTCTGACAGCGTTTTGCTGCCTTGTAATAATAATTTTTCGCGTGGCCGTTCACTTTGAGGCCAATGTTTAATAGGAGACATGGTGATACCTGAATTTATTTGAGAATAAGAAAATTGAAAAGAAAACGTTGCCATTATGGCATAAACCAAGTACGCTTGCAATCGGGTATACAACATTAACTTAATGAAAAAAGTCGCTTTAAAAATTCTTGATCAGCGGGTAAACAACGAGTTTGCGTTGCCGAATTATGCCACACCTGGCGCCGCCGGTCTTGACTTACGTGCCTGTCTTGATGATGTGGTTACTTTAGCACCAGGTGATACCACATTGGTACCCACTGGCTTAGCAATTCATATCGATAATCCAGCGTTTGCCGCTGTTATTCTCCCGCGTTCTGGTCTTGGTCATAAGCACGGTATTGTGCTCGGCAATTTGGTGGGGCTAATCGATTCCGATTATCAAGGTGAAATACTGATTTCCGTTTGGAATCGCGGTGAACAGGCGTTTAGCATTAATCCAGGCGAGCGTATTGCTCAACTTGTTTTTATTCCCGTCGCGCAAATGCAGTTTGAAGTGGTGGCCGACTTTAAGCAATCAGCACGGGGTGAGCGTGGTTTTGGTCATTCGGGAAAACATTAATGATGAAGATAAGTTCAATTCCTTTTCGTGAATATGATATTCGAGGCATTGTAGACGAACAGCTTGATGAAACGTTAGTAGAACAGATAGGTCGCGCGCTAGGCACGATGTTAGTGGCGAAAGGGCAGCCATCGCTTTTTGTCGCGCGTGATGGTCGTTTATCGGGTCCTAAGTTGGTAACAGCTTTGAAAAAGGGCTTGTTAAGTACCGGTTGTGATGTGATTGATATTGGTCAAGTGCCCACGCCATTGCTTTATTTTGCGGTCAATAACTATCCGACTAAATCGGGTGTTGTCCTTACCGGTAGTCATAATCCGGCAAATTATAATGGTCTGAAAATCGCTGTGGATGGCAAAACCTTATCCGGTCAGGCCATTCGCGATCTTTATCAGGCGGTTTGTGACGGCAAATTCGCTCAAGGACAAGGGCGGGAATCGACACAGGATATTGTTTCTGATTATATCGAACGTGTTTGTAACGATGTTAAATTATCACGACCTTTAAAACTGGTCATCGACAGTGGTCATGGCATTGCCGGTGCTGTCGCGCCAGCTTTATACCGTCGTTTGGGTTGTGAGGTGGTAGAGCTCTATTGTGATGTTGATGGTCATTTCCCTCATCACCATCCTGATCCAGGTTGTCCGGAAAATTTACAGGACTTGATTAAAAAAGTCGCTGAAGTGCAAGCTGACATCGGTTTGGCATTTGACGGTGATGCCGATCGGCTCGGTGTGATCACCGATACCGGGACCATCATTTGGCCGGATCGTCAGTTAGTATTATTTGCTTTGGATGTGCTCAAACGACAGCCAGGCGCGGAAATTATTTATGATGTGAAATCCACTTATCATCTTGATGCCATCATTAAGAAAGCCGGTGGTAAACCGACAATGTGGAAAACCGGTCATTCATTAATCAAGCAAAAATTGATTGACAGCGGCGCGGCATTGGCGGGTGAGCTCAGTGGTCATATCTTTTTTAAAGAACGCTGGTATGGGTTTGATGATGGTTTATACGCGGGCGCGCGATTGTTGGAAATTCTGGCACAATCAGATCAAAGCATTTCAGCCCTGTTCGCGGATATTCCTGACAGTGTCAACACGCCGGAACTTAAAATTCAAGTATCAGAACAGCAAAAGCAACCTTTAATGCGCAAGATTCTTGAATGTTTCCATCCACCAGGCGCCGAGCGCGTTACTATTGATGGTTTGCGGCTGGTATTCAAAAACGGTTGGGGATTAATTCGACCGTCAAACACAACAGCTTGTCTGACGCTGCGCTTTGAAGCTGATAACGCTGATCATCTGGCAGAAATCCAGACCATATTCCGTCAACAGCTGTTAGCAATTCAGCCTGATTTATCGCTGCCTTTTTAGTAATTATTCCCGCCCTCAAAAATTTAATTGCTATTTTACTAAAATATTTAGATAATAGACTATTAGATAAATGCTATATATCTTGATAAAGGAAAATGTCATGGCAATCCGCTCAAAAAAAAATTACACCGCAGTTCCTGAAGATGAACTCTCTACCATCGCTCAAAAATTAGAAACGATTGAGCAGCGCCAACGCGATACATCCTCAGATCAAGCGGATCAATTAGACATGACCGTGCCAGATACTCACCGATTGCTTAAAACCAAACGACCACTCAATTTTATTGAGCGCTTGTTGTCGCGATTGATCAACATGTTTTCACCGCAACCGATCATAGGCAATATCATTGCCTTACTTATTGCCTTAGGCGCGCTTTATTATGTTTTTAATTTTTTACAAACCACTTCTTTGGCGCGTTATCATGATTATTTTGCTATTGGCATTCAACTTTTCGCGGCTTTACAAATTATTAAATCTGGCACCCGTAGCTTATTATTACCCGCGATTGCCGTGATTGTGGGGGTCATTGCTTATCAGCAATTGCAAGTCGGACAATTATTATTCGCGTTCGATCGTGATTTTTATTTGCATTTGAGTGTGGTTGGTATCATCGGGTTAGCGGCTTCCATGTTGAGTATTACTTAATTTAGAATTCAGTCGCGTAGCGTCGTCGCGCTCGTGGTCAAGTGATGATGATAAATCAAAAGGTAAATAAAGAGAACGTATATCAACTATACGATGAAATCATTACTTGGTTTGATACCCATCGTGATAAGCGTTTGGTGATGGAAAGACCTTATCTTGATATGATAAAAAATACGATACCGTCCGGCAGCGCTATCCTGGATGTCGGTTGTGGCACTGGTGAACCGATCGCGAAATTCTTTATTGACAGTGCTTATGAGGTGGTAGGCATTGATGCCAGTGAGAAAATGATTGCCTTATGCAAAAAGCGATTTCCAATGGCGCGATGGCTTGTCGCTGATATGCGAAAGTTAAAATTACAGCAAAAATTTAATCTAGTGATTGCTTGGCATAGTTTTTTTCATTTGCCGCATAAGGATCAACATCATACGCTAAAATTACTGGTATCCTATCTTAAGCCACAAGGACTTTTGGTGTTTACATCGGGCACGGAGCATTCAGAAGTTTGTAGCGATAATGGTGGCTATAATTTATATCACGCTTCTTTGTCCAGCGCGGCATATAAAAATATTTTGCGCGAAAGTGATTGTAAGCTTATACTACATAATGTAGAGGATCCCAATTGTGGTGACGCCACCGTTTGGATCGCGCGAAAGAATTAAACAATGAGTAATTTAGGAGAATGTCATGATTAAACGCTTTGTAATACTACGTCGGAAACCTGAGATGAGTGTTGAGGAATTTTGGAACTATTGGGAGAACATTCATGGTCCACTTATTGCTAAAATTCCAGGGCTCATTAAATATATTCAATATCATGTTACCTCCGAACGCTTGGATGAGGTAGATGAGGTAATTGACGGCATTGCGGAATTATGGTTTGATTCTGATGAAGCACAGAAGAAGGCGTATCAATCAGCGGAATATCAAGCTGTGGTTGATGATGAACCTAATCTGTTTGAAATGAATAGTCATTATGTGCATCCGGTGATGACAAAGAAAGTGGTTTCTGTCGTCGATTAATTTTTTAGTTAAAAAGAGAGTATTTTTATGAAAACATTAGATATTTATTTATTCTTTGCTGGCAAATGCGAAGAAGCTTTAACATTTTATAAACAATGTCTTAATGGTGAAATCACCATGTTCAAGCGATTTAAGGATGAGCCGACATTGGATGTTCCAGCGGAATATGCTGATCATGTGATGCACGCTGAATTTAAAGCTGGTGATTTATTTTTTATGGCAAGTGATGGGATGCCGGGGCAATCACATAAGCTTGGCGATAATATCCATTTAAACATTCAGTGTGATTCAATTGAACAACAGGATCGTATTTTTCAAGCCTTGGCAAAAGGCGGTACAGTAAGCAAAGCGCTTGAAGAAACATTTTGGGGTTCGCGCTTTGGGATGTTGACCGATCAGTATGGTATTCACTGGATGTTAAGTTGTGATTTGCAATAGAATCTATTAAAAATCGTTTTCGGTATTGGATAATTCGTTATTTCTGATTATCCAATTCGACTATTGAAAACTGTTTATGATGTGATTTGCCGTATTTGCGTTCAAACTCGGCAATATCACCAAATTCATCGGCACAGTCTTTAAAAAGTTTTCCATAGGTATGATCGATTGTGTGTTGTAATAAAACAGATAAAAGCCCTTCCGCTATGAAATTTATAGGGCTGCCATCAATATCTTGAGCGGTAACGTTGATTTTATTTGCTCGCACAGTATGTCCACGCTTGCCTGGTAGACTGGTACAATGTTCATAAACACTAACGCCTAGTCCATCATTAAGAATTTCATAATCGGCGTTGATTAATACTTTAGGTTCTGGATGGAATTCGGGAAAATTTACTGAAGCTTTGCCACCATAAGCAACGATTTTATATGGGATACCAATTTTCACAGCGGAAATACTTCCTGCCATAGTTGATGCCATGGTATCAAAAAGATCAGTGACATAATTCTTTAAGAGAGGAGTGTTGAACATGTCATCTGGCACATTTTTTGCCTCATGTGTGAGTATATCGGGATTGTTATCCAATGTGTGAATGTCTTTTTTTGCCATAATGTTTACACTCCTTATCAATATTATTAATTAGTTACGCTGAAGATAGTAGCAAATATTTTGACTATTGCAATAGTAAGCAATCAATTTAGATCAATTTGAAGCGCCTGCGTGAGTACGTAACGCGAAACGCCTGATAAATAAAAGGATTAAAACAGTTCAAATAGTGCTGATTGTCGGGGCGGCAATAATATCACGAATAGTAATATGCTGTGGTTGTTGATAAATGAAAAGCACAATGTTAGCGAATTCTGTGGGCTGTATAACATCACCGGTTTTTTTCATGTCCTCAAAAATCGTCGTAGAAAAACCGTCTATAATGGGCGTTTCTACCCAGGCGACTTGCAGTTGTCCAATTCGGATATTTTCCGCGGCGTATTTCTGCCGTAGTGACACGTTAAGCTTCTGACCGCGTCTTTGCTGGCACAGTAAACCGCGGAAGAAGGAATCGCTAAATAATTAAGTGCGCCGATATTTAAAATGGTACCGGATTTTCTCTGACGCATGAATTCCAGTACAGCGCTGCATCCATTTATCACACCTTTCAGGTTGACGTCAATGATGCGTTGATGATCAGCATTATCTATTTCTTCATAGTTTCCGGTTTTTATAATGCCGGCATTATTGATTAAACCGGTCACTGGACCGATGTTTTTTTCCACGTCAGCAATAATTGTTTTAAAAGCATGGTAATCAGAAACATCCAATTTCCGGCAGATTGAATTTGGTAACGCCATTTGTTCCAAGACATCTACCCGTCGAGCTAATAACAAGAGTTTATAACCTGCCTGTGAAAAAACTTCAGCAATGGCTTTGCCGATGCCTGAACTCGCGCCAGTGATTGCAATAAGACTATTTTTCATGGATGATTATCAGGATTAATCCGTATATTATATCAATTGATTTTTAGTATACTAAATTAATTGTTATTTATCTATAGTGAATTAGCAAGAGGAAATTACTATGTTCCGAAGAATTGACCATATTGCCTTACATGTAAATGATCTGGAAAAATCAGTTAAATTTTACCGGGATAATTTCGATTTTGAGGATTATGCCAGTAGTATCACACCGCATGGCATGAAAATTGTTTACCTTAAATTAGGTGATACCGTATTGGAGTTTTCTGATTTTAGTGAAGGAGAAATGCAAGGATTCCATTTTTGTTTGGAGACTGATAATTTTGATCAAGCCGTCGCGAGATTAATCAATAACGGTGTAGTAATGAAAGAAAAGCCACATAATACCGCGGCGAGAATACCAGCTGAACAAGGATGGCGTCGAGCGGTTTTTGTTGGCGTCGATGGCGAGAAGATTGAAATTAGGGGCAAATAACCCGCTTGTCTTTTGGCGCGGCTATTTTCTGCGCACGACGATCATAAGCGTAACTGGCCGCGCAAGCGCCTTCTGATGACACCATGCACGAACCCAATGGGTTTTCTGGTGTGCACGCTAAGCCAAATAGTTTGCAATCCTGTGGTTTGTTTTCGCCGCGTAGAATAGCAGCGCATAAACAGGATTTATGTTCTAATCCTTTTACTTGTGGTAGCACAAAACGCTGTTCGGCATCGAAGTCGGCATAGTTCGCGTGGATTTTCATGGCGCTGGTGGAGATATCGCCTAAACCGCGCCATTCAAAATTGTCACGTATTTCAAACACTTCCTGGATCAGTTGTTGTGCTTTACGATTGCCTGCCGGTGTTACCGCGCGGGTATATTGATTTTTAATACCATATTCCTGGGCTTGAACCATATCAATCAACATGGAAATCGATTGCAGGACATCAAGCGGTTCAAAACCGGCAATGACAATTGGTTTGCGGTATTTATTGGCAACTTGCAGGTAAGCATCGGAGCCGATAATTACACTGACATGTGCCGGGCCGATAAAACCATCTAATTGAACCGGTTTGGCATTGTCATGCTGATCGAGTAATGCCGACATGGCAACCGGTGTGAGGACGTGATTGCAGAAAACCGAAAAATTCTTCAGACCCAGTTGTTTAGCCTGGCGTATGGCGACGGCAGTTGGTGGTGTTGTCGTTTCAAAACCGATGGCAAAAAACACCACTTGTCGTTGCGGGTTGTCTTGCGCGATTTTGAGGGCGTCATCAACGGAGTAAATCATTTTTACGGTCGCGCCATTGGCTTTGGCTTTGAGTAAACTGTGTTGATTACTGCCTGGCACGCGAATCATGTCAGCGTAACTGCATAAGATCACATTGTGTTGTTCCGCTAAAGCAATGGCTTGATCAATACGCGCTATCGGTAACACACAAACCGGGCAACCGGGACCGTGAATTAATTCAATCGTGGGAGGTAGAATGTCGGCAAACGCGTAGCGATGAATGACATGGGTGTGACCGCCACAAAACTCCATCAGTTTATAGGTGCTGGTAATATGCGCCATTTGCTGATGAATTTTTTTACTCAGCGCCGTGGCTACCTTACTGTCGCGGAACTCATCAATATAGCGCATTAGTGATTCTCCTCCGCCAGCATTTGGTCGAATAATGCCAGTGTTTCTTTAGCTTCTGTTTCATCTAAGCGTGATAAGGCATAACCGACATGGACAATGACATAATCATTGATATGGATATTATCCACCAATGCCGTTGAGATTTCACGTTGTATACCGCCGACATCGGCAATGGCACGCTGGTCGGGTAAGAGTTTCTCAATACGTGCTGGAATTGCTAAACACATGTTACATGCTCCAATCCGCCCAACCAGGCTTGACCCAAGCTTAATCCGCCATCACCAATTGGTGTTTGACGCGGCAGATAAACGTGATAACCCAATTGGCTTAAATGTTGATATAAACCGCTGCTAAGATAGCGGTTATAAAAACAACCGCCGGCTAACAGCACCGTTTCAAGTTTCAGTTTTTTTAAATAGTATACTACCCAATCACTCAAAGCTGCAACTATTGTGCCATGAAAATAATTTGCGCCGTCAACGGCGTTGGTGCTTAGAAGAAAATGCAGCAAAGGCTTTAGATCAAGTTGATTATCGGTGATTTTCCACCCATTGCTTAATACTTTTGCCTCAGTAACTAGGCTTTCTAAACGTAGCGGCGCTTCACCTTGATAGCTGTTTTGTTGGCACACGCCCAACAAGGAACTCACGGCATCAAAATAGCGTCCACAGCTTGTTGTTTGTGTTAACAGTTGTGGCTTGTTTAATAATTCAACTAAGTTTTGCCAGGGATAGATATCATATTTTTCTTTGATTAAATCATTGTGGTTTAATTTGTGCAAAAGGCTAACACCCATGCGCCAACATGATTCAGCCGCTAAATCACCACCGGGCAAGCTGAGTTTGCTTAAATGTGCTAGTCGTTGATAATGTGTATTTTGATACAATAATAGTTCGCCGCCCCAGGATTGACCATCGTCACCATAACCATGACCGTCCAATACTAAACCCAGTGCTGTTTCAGTTAAATGATGTTCGGCGGCAACCTGTGCCAAATGGGCGTGATGATGTTGCACGGCTATGCGCGGCAATGCCAGTGCCTCAGCGTAGCGTGCCGCGTAGTAGTCCGGTTGTTTGTCGATAACGACACATTGCGGTTTAATATTGAGTTGGTGTTGCCAGTGTTCAATGGTTTGATGGAATAGGCGTATGGTTGCCGGATTTTTCAGTTTGCCGATATGCGGTGATAGATAAGCTTCGTTTTGGCGTGTCAGACAAATGGTGTTGTGTTCATAGGCGCCTAATGCCAATGTTGGTGGTAGTTCTTGCGCAAGCTCAATCGGTTCCGGCACATAAGCGCGTGAACGGCGAATAAAAAATGCTTGCTTGCCAAGACATTGCTTCACTGAATCATCATTGGGAGAAATAATTTGACGGTTATAGGCGACAATCAGGTCCGCGATAGCGGGTAGTTTTTTTTCAGCGTCATCATCATTGCTGATAATTGGTTCACCACTGAGGTTGGCGCTGGTGGCGACAAACATCAATGCACAAGGTTGTTGTAGCCAATCATAACCTTGTGGTTGTCCTAAACAATGATAAAAAATTAAATAATGTAATGGTGTGTATGGCAACATCAGGCCAATTTGATTTAAACCGGGCGCGATGCCGGCAGGGATGGATTCAGCTGGTGTTTTGATTAACACAATCGGTCGTTTGTTCGAGCTTAATAATTTTGCTTCAGCTTCGCTGACAGATGTGATTTGCTTGATAGAAGCCAGGTTGAGCGACATGGTGGCAAGTGGTTTATGTGGTCGTTGTTTTAATTGACGTAAACGCGCGACAGCCTCGCGATCGCGCGCGTTGACCATGAGGTGATAACCACCCATCGCTTTAATCGCGACAATTTTGCCATCCAGCAAAGCTTGAGCGATAGTGCTAACAGGCTGTGATAATGTCGGCCCACATTTGGCACAGGCAATGGTTTGCGCGTGATAGCGGCGATTGTTTTCGTCATTATGATCTTGTGCGCAAGCTTTGCAAAGTGTGAATGGCGAGAAAGCGGTACTGCAGCGGTCATAAGGTAAACCCTCGATAATGCTGAAACGTGGACCGCAATCAAGACAACTGACAAAAGGGTAATGATAAAAACGACTGTTGCTATCAAATAAATCATGGCGACAGTTGTCGCATAGCGCGTTATCGGGCGCGATTTTGGTATAGGCGCTGGTGTCCCTGTTGTCGCTGGTTTTTATGACAAAACCCTGTTCTTCAGGTAGTGGCGTAGAAGCATGGTAATCAATGCTGTCGATTTTGGCGGTAGGTGGATATTGACTATTAAGCGCTGATAAGAAGTGTTGAATGTTCGCGCCTTGCGTTTCAATTGAAACACCTTGACTATTGTTCAGTACCCAACCACTTAATTGGTATTGCCGTGCCAGCCGTGCCACAAATGGTCGGAAGCCAACACCTTGTACGCGTCCTTTAATATCAATATGTAAACGCTCACATGACATCTGTTAAGCGGATTGCGCTGTTTGTGCTAATTGTTGCCAGTGTTGTTGTAACCAATGATACCAGTCAGTCATGCCGGCACCGGTTTTTACCGATAATTGTAAAATAGTGACTTGTGGTGCTAATTGTCGAGCATAGTTAATAGCATTATCAACATTAAAATCAAGATAGGGCAGTAAATCAATTTTATTAATCAACAGTAAATCTGCCTGGGCAAACATTTCCTGATATTTAAGTGGCTTATCTTCACCCTCAGTGGTTGATAGGATAACAATTTTAAAGGCTTCGCCTAAGGCGAATAATGCCGGACAGACGAGATTGCCGACATTTTCGATCATTAAAATGCCATTGCTGAATTGCAAATGGTCTGCCGCGTGAGCAATATGATGGGCGTCAAGATGGCAGGTTTTGCCCGTATTGATCTGCTCGGTCGGTACTTGACAACGGCGGATACGATCGGCATCGCGGCTGCTGTATTGATCGCCTTCAATAACAGCAAAAGGAATATCATTTTTTAACGCCATGATCGTTTTTTCTAATAGCGATGTTTTGCCTGAGCCTGGGCTGGAGAGTAAATTAAGCGCTAACACACCTTGCCGCTTAAACGCCGCGGCATTGTCCTCAGCGTAACGTTGATTGGTCGCCAGAATATTTTGTTCGACTTTGATAATATTTTCATCATGATGATGCACATGATGGCTATGTTCATCGTGTTGACTACAACCACAAATACCACACATTATTCTACCTCCACGGTTTTGATCATTAATTCGTCACCACTACACAATCGATAATGATAGCTGTGACAGTTTGGACAAGCACTCAAACGTTGCTCGATAGTAAATTCATGTTGACAATCTTGACAACAAGCTACGGCTGCTACAGTATCAATCGTTAACTGTGGCGATGCCCCCAATTGTTCTTTGGCGATGATTGGGAACCAAAATCGCAGCGATTCGGTATCGACTAAAGCCAGTTTTCCTATGGCTAAACGCACACATGTTGGTGTCATGTGTTTATCAATCGTTTCGCTAACAGTAGCAACAATTTGGCGACATAAGGTCATTTCATGCATGTTGTCGTTTTATTTGATAATTGAAGTGATTATATAAAAATTTGTTGATGTTGCCAACTAGATTTATGCCAGTTCATATGCGCTTCTTGTGATAGAAGTTACTGATTTTCTATTGTTTATTTGGGGGGAATCAATTAGAAATATGACGTTGTATTTTTTTCAGCAAATATTCTCATAAATGTTGCTAAAGCTGCAACACCTTCAATTGGCATGGCATTATAAATACTGGCACGCAATCCACCGAATGAGGGATGGCCTTTTAAATATAATAGGCCATGTTGTTCAGCCTCAAGTAAAAATTGCCTTTCCATATTTTTATTTTTTAGTGAAAAAGTTACATTCATGAGTGATCGATACAAAGGATCAATGCTATTAAGATAAAAATCACCATAATGGTCAATGATTCTATAGAGCATATCAGCTTTTTCTTGATTACGTAAGGCAATAGCGGTTATACCGCCTTCTTGTTGCATCCATTCTATTATTAAACTCATCACATAATAGGAAAAAGTCGGCAACGTATTATAAAGTGAGTGCTCATGACACTGGTTACAATAGTTAAAAACACTTGGTGTCTCAATGATCGATTGGTTTAATAAATTGTCGCGCAGGATAATTAATGTTAAACCAGCAATACCCAGGTTTTTTTGAAAGCAAGCATAAATCAGACCAAACTGACTGACATCAATGGGTTTAGAAAGAATATCAGAAGACATATCAGCAACTAAAGGTGAATCGCTTTTAGGTAGATTTTTCAAGCACATGCCTGAGATGGTTTCATTGCTACAATAATGTAAATAGGCTGCATTAGCGTTAAGCGACCATTCTGATTGATCTGTGATGCCAAGTTGATCAGTGGATTGTAATATATTTATTCGATTAATGTCGCCATATTTTTGCGCTTCTAAACAAGCTTGTTCAGACCATAAACCATAAACCAAATAATCCGCTTGGTGATTTTTCCCTAACAAATTCATTGGTACTAAAGCAAACTGACCCCGTGCGCCACCCTGTAAAAAAAGTATGTTGTAGTTGGCTGGTATATTTAGTAAGTGTCGTAAATTTTGCTCCGTTTTTTCCATCAATGCTAAAAAATCATCTGTTCGATGACCTATTTCGATAACAGGAATGTTGCTGTTTTGCCAATTAAACCAATCTTCTTGAATGCGTTGATGTACTGGCTCAGGAACCATGGCAGGGCCTGGGCTAAAATTATAGGTTTTTATCATTTAATTTAAAAAGTCTATTAAGATACTCAACATCCGATGCAATGGTTCGGCTGCGCCCCACAATAACTGATCACCAACTGTAAATAAATTCAAATACTCTTCTCCCATACTCATTTTACGCACACGACCAACGGCGATGTTTAAGGTATTAGAAACGGCTAAAGGTGTCAGTTTTGCTAAAGTTTCTTTTCTTTGATTCGGAACCAATTTAACCCAAGGATGTGCTTGAAGAATGTATTGTTCAATATCATCTATGGGTACACAACGTTTGAGTTTAAGCGTAATTGCCTGCGCATGACTGCGGATTGTGCCCACTCTTACACAAGTGCCATCGATTGCTATTTGTTTGTCAGTTTCAAGTTGTAAAATTTTATTTAGCTCTACACCTGCTTTCCATTCTTCTCGTGTTTGACCATTTGACATTTCACTATCTATCCAGGGTAATACATTAGCTAACAATGGCGAATTGATTTGTTTTGCTGGCAATGCGTTGTCCATGAGTTTTTCAGAAATAGTTTTTGCCGATGCTAATATATTTGTAGTATTTGGTAAATCATGAGCTGTCCATTGTAATTGTTTAATGAATGTTTGCATAGCTTGCGCACCAGCACCAGAAATCGCTTGATAACTTGCTGTACTAATCCAATCTACAAGATCGGCTTGCAACAATCCGGCGATGGCTAACATCAACAAACTAACTGTACAGTTAGCGCCGACAAATGTTTTCATACCCTGGCAAAGCGCCTGATTAATATGCTGACGATTTAATGGATCAAGCACAATAATGCTGTCTGCATGTAGGCGCAAAGCCGATGACGCATCTAACCAGTAACCTGTCCATCCTGACTGTCGTAACTTTTGATACACATCTTGTGTATACTTGTTGCCCTGACAAACAATAAGAATATTAGCTTTTGATAACATTTGCAGATTGTAAACATCTAACAAACGATCACTCTGCTGACCAAAATCCGGCGCAACATTGCCAACTTGACTGCTTGAATAAAACAGTGCTTCAATTTCTTGAAATTGGTTTTCTTCAACCAGCCGTTGTAACAACACGGTGCCAACCATGCCGCGCCAACCAATCAGCCCCACTTTTGGTTTATTGTGATGCATACGGTTTTCCTATAAGAACTTTTGCCAATGCTGTCCCTTGTGGTACAGCGGCCGATGAAAAAAGATTGACTACGGTCATATCAGTCGGTGCAACAATCGGTAAAGACCGTTTGTTTGATGACTGTAGACAATGTGCTATGATTTGGCTTTCTTTAATGGCATCACCTGGTGAACATAACCATTGGTATAGGCCACCCACAGGTGCATAAAAAACCTGAAATTGATTAATTGGCCAGATTGTTGTCGAAGAAACTGTTGGCGTTGTAAAGTCTGTGGTCGCAATAACTTTTTTAGCCGCCAGATAACGACAAATGCCTTGCATCTGTTGCTTGGCTTGCTGATCATTTAAGCTTTCATGATTTCCCAGCTCTAAAGTAAAAGCTTCAATTGGAGGTGCTGCTTCTTGTTGATGATATTTTTGCCACAACGTCCACCAAGGGCAAAAAATAGCCTCATCCATGGCGCCAGCAAATTGATTAGGCAAACTTAAAAGAATATCGGTCTCAAAGCATTGTGCTGCTGTTTGTTGCGCATATTGCGGTGAAAAAACATAATTAATCGCATGCGCATCCGTATGTAAATCCAACACAATGTCAGCATCAACCGCAATGCGCTGCAAAGATAAGTCTAGGCGCGCTGCTCTTGATAATCCCAATGGGGCATTTAATTTGTCAGTAAGTCGCTTTTTGAGCATGCGACGAAAATGGTTTAATAAATCACACTGCGATAAATTCATCGGTACAGTTTTTAAGAAAATATCAATATCACGATCATCGTAATGATAGTATCGATTCCAATTATCGCCATTCATGGCATCAAAGCGTCCTTGAGTAAAATCGCCTACTTTGTGATTGCAGCCAATCGGGTTTGCTTGAGGTACTAAACTTATATCGCCCAGTGGTGGATTTTTTTGTAAGTAATCGATTAGTTTATGGATAACTAGACTACCTTGAAGTTCAGCGCCGTGAATACCTGCTTGGATGTATACTTTTGGCGCATCAGAATTTGTGCCAATAAATTTTATGGCCTCAACACTTAGGTGCTTGCCCTCTGTTGACTGTCCAACAAGTAGGGTTTCATTGATTATCTCAGCCAACTTTCAGCTCCCGCAGCGGCACGTATGATAGTTACTTCACCGTTTTCACAAACGACTTCACCTGCTAAATCATGACATAAAAACCAAGGCATGCTTTCAGTGAAACCATAAGCACCCACTTGCTTAAACAGTAACCAATCGCCAATTGCGATATCACCCGGCAAATGAACCTCGCTTACTTTATCTAAACTGGTACATAACGGTCCATGACATTGAAAACTTTGTTGTTCAACATTACTTTGACGCAAAAGTTCGCACGGGAATGCTTCTCCTGTTAATACTGGTCTCAAAATATGATTTATCCCACCTTGTAGAATCAACAAGTTTTTATGCTGCATTTTTTTTCGATCAACTACGGTTGTTGCATACAAACCAAAAGGTCCAATCGCATAACGTCCCAACTCTAACCAAAATTCTATATTGGTATATTGTTGTTTTAATGTCATGAGGCAGTCATTGATTTGTTGATAAGACAAGGGTTCTGTTTGTTGATCGTAGGGAATACCTAAACCACCACCTAAATCAATAACCTTTAATGTAAACGCCATGCACTTTGCCAGTTGATTAGCTTGCGTAGCGATATGTTGCCAAATTTTTAATAATTTTTCTGTTGAAATAATATTGCCCCATTGAAAACAATGGATTCCTGTTACATTTATAGCAGGATAATCTGCTAGACATAACTTTTTCCATTCAGCACTTTCTAAACCGAATGCTGAAACAGCGCAACCTCCTAAGATATTTTTATCGGTTGTCTCCCAAGTAAGTTGAACGCGCAACAATACTTGCACACAGGCTATTTGTTGTGCAATAGCTTCGCTATTAAGATCTCGTAACTGCTGAGGGCTTTCGACGACAAAAAATCGCACCCCCATTTGTAAAAAATAACGAAGCTGTTTGAGCGTTTTTGCCGGTCCGGTATAAAGAATACATTGCGGATCAATACCTTGTGTCAGAACTTGCTTTAATTCCCCCACGCTGGATACATCAAAGTTCAAACCTGCTTGATTGACTGTGTGTATTACCCTTGATAAGGGATTCGCTTTTAGCGCATACCATAATTTTACTGGCCATGTTTTAAGTTGCTGTAAGTGTTGCTGGAATGCATCAAGATCATAATAAAAAAAAGACATTTCATGATCTGTAGTTAATGCTTTTATTTTATCAATATGTTGAGTCCAGTTATGATATGGCATTATCGTAAAGCCTCTTCTAAATTTAACACTGCATCACTTTTATCATCCCGATATTTAACAATCACTGGACATGCTGCTTGCAAGCCATGTTTTTTTGCCCACGCGGTATTTAATGGTCTTGAACCAGGCACAACGACTGCACCAGCGGGTACGGGTGAACCTTTCGGTAAAATTTTTTCTTTCGTTAAATCATAAAGTTGTACACCTTGCGATAAGACTACTGATGGTGCAATAACAGCACCAGCACCGACTACCATACTTTCTACGATAATGGCGCCAGCACCAATAAATGCGCGATCTTCAATCACAACAGGTGTCATACCAATGGGTTCGAGGACGCCGCCAATTTGCACACCCGCTGAGAGATGAACATGTGCGCCAATTTGTGCACAAGAACCGACTAACACATGACTGTCAATCATTGTTCCTTCACCCACATAAGCGCCAATATTGACATAAGCTGGTGGCATGATCACCACTGAAGATGCAATATAAGCGCCAGCTCTCACCGCACTACCTCCGGGTACCATACGTACTTGTTCTTTTTCAGTAAACATTCTCGGTGGTAAATTGTTTTTATCGACAAATCCTTGATATGTGCCTGTTAGCGTTTGATTTTTTCCAGCTTTAAATACTTCTAGAATTGCCTGTTTAACGTGCTGATTCGCTTGCCAGTCACCGGCTGAAGATTTTTCAGCGGCACGTAATTGACCATTTTCTAAATTACGTAATGTTGTTTGCCATGTCATGTTGTTTGCTCCTGATAATAGCTTTTAATAGTTTGTTCAGCTTGTTGCAATGCTGTTGTATCGGTTAACGCCTCTGAAACCAGAGGTAATCTCAATTGAGGACTTTTAATAAAAGACTGCCGGTGCAACCAAACTTTTGTTGGAATAGGATTTGACACAGTAAAGCAAGCATTGCTCGCTTGTTGCCATATCTTTTTTTCCGTTGCAGAGGTACAGTTTGCCAAACAGTTCTCTACATAGTGACGTGCTTCTTGAGGCCATAGATTTGCTACGACAGAAACTAAACCTTTGGCGCCATGCTGCGTTAATGTTGATATCATCGCATCTTCACCACTATAGAGTGCTAGTGATGGCGCTGCTTTTTGGTAAGTTTCAAATTGCGCTAACTGCCCTGATGCTTCTTTTAATGCCCAACAATTTGGGTGTTGTACTAATGTTGTTAAAGCTTCTGTTGCCAGAGTCACACCGGTACGACTTGGCACGTTATACAGCATGCACGGCCTTGTTACATTTTCCAATAAAGTTTCAAACCAGGCTTGCTGACCTTTTGCTTCCGGTTTAGCATAAATTGGTGTTGGCATTAAATACGCATCAACCGCTTTAGATTCACAAAAACTTAACCATTCTAGTTGTTTATTTAGTTGAAATCCGCCAACACCAACCATTAAGTCAGCTTTCAATTGTAACGAGCAGACGTGGTCAACAACCTGGCGTTTTTCTTCTGTTGACAGTGCCAAACCTTCCCCGGTACTGCCTAACAACAATATGCCATTGCCAGCTTGAACTTGACGATTAACGAGTACAGTAAGACTATTAAAATCAATACTGCCATTTTCTAGCATTGGTGTAGCTAATGCTGTCCAGAGTATTTGTGTTTTCATGTTACTTTTTCCACCCAGTTATTAAATTGATAACATCCCGTCGCAAAACGAGATTGGTGCTCAAGTAGGCTTTGCGCCGCCCATATTGCGCCTTTGGCAAATAAGCGTCGGTCATGTACTTCATGAACCAAGGTTAATTTTTCGAATGGTGTTTCAAGCGATAAAGTATGTTGTCCTTTGACATCGCCTTTACGATAAGATTGAATAGGACACGGCTCAACACCCAAACTACTTTGCCATGACAAAGCGGTGCCACTTGGTAAATCCACTTTATGGAGATGATGGGTTTCTTCAATTGAAAACCGACAATCTTCAATCAAAGATTTGGCTGTGCCTAGTTCTTTAAGGCAACGATGAATAAGCACCATAAGTAAACTAAAATTATCGGCAACAATCCAAATGCTGTTATTTTGTTTAATTTGTTGTTGTCTTTTTTCATCCCAACTCAAACCTGTTGTGCCGCATACGACTGGTTTTTGACTTTCGAGCAATGCCGACCATAAATCTGTTTCTAAAAATACAGAAGCGGGCACAAAAACAATGACAACGTCTGCTTTGTTTAATTCACTTGCGGTAGCGGGCTGCTGTGAAGAATAAATGCCGCTTATCTGTTCTTTGTGCAAACAATTGATTATCGATTGCCCTGTTTTTCCTTTACCGACGATAGCTATTTTCATTGCGCTCTCCCATTAACATTAAAAAAGTGAGTGTAAAGTATTTTAATAATAGTGCCAGCATCTTCTTCTTGTACTAAAAAGCAAACATTATTCTCGCTTGCGCCATGACAGATCAGACGTACATTAAATGATTCAAGCAGGGAGAATAATGGACCACTGATGCCCGAGGTAGCCTGTAGTTGATTCCCAATAATAGCAACCAGTGCTAGGTTTTGTTCAATATTTACTTCCACTTGACCAATGGTTTGCAATTCTAACAACACTTCATCACTTAATAGCGTTTCGCCATAAACTTGTGAAGCTGTTTTGTCTAGAGTCATGGCCACACTGACTTCGCTCGTTGTAACCAGATCAATGCTGATATTGTGTTTAGCTAGAACGGTAAAAATTTTGACCAAAAATCCAGGAGCATGAAGCATATCAAGACTTTTTACTGTTAATAAGGTTTGTGCTTTTCGTAAAGATAATGCACGCACGATAGGTAAATTGCCGGATAGGGTTTTATGTATCCATGTTCCACCTGCTTCAGGTTCAATTGATGACCCGACAAACACATTAATATTTTGCCGAATCGCTGGCCATAAACTAGCGGGGTGCAAAACTTTTGCACCAAACGTTGCTAACTCAGAAGCTTCATTAAAGCTCATGATGTTGATTTTTTTTGATGTTGATGCTAATTTTGGATCTACTTGGTAAATGCCGGCAACATCTGTCCAAATTTGCAATGTTTGCGCTGAAATCGCTTCAGCTAATAAAGCCGCAGAATAATCACTGCCACCTCGACCTAAAGTCGTCGTTAATTTTTGTTGATTTGCGCCGACAAACCCTTCAGTGACTAAAATAGTATCATTATTAAAATCAATAAGTGCTGCTTGAGTTTGCTGAGCTGTTAAGGCGATATGTGGTTTTGCGTGCCCATATTCACTATTTGTTCGAATTAAAGAAGTTGCTTTAATATAGCAAGCGTTTAAACCTATTCGACTTAATGCTGCCGTCATCATGTGGGCTGACATCTTTTCGCCATATGACAAAAGTTCATCAGCGAGTTGAGCACTATAGGCTTTTTGTAACATGGTTGCCAATACAGACAAATTACTGAGTTGCTCTTCAATCAAAGCGCTTAAATTAGCTTGATTAAACTGCTCAAGAATTGGTCTGATTATAGTGTCGATGTCTTGCAATAAAGTTGTTGTGGCGTGGCAATCAATAGCAGCTCTTGATAATTTTAGAAGACAATCTGTAATGCCCGCCTGAGCGCTCACCACTACAATTCGAGTATGGGGGTGTGATTTTATAATATTGGCACAGCGGACTATCGCATCAAAATTAACAACACTGCTGCCCCCAAATTTAGCGACTATACTTTTCATAAAAGATCATCAATTAAATTAATACAGGGGAGATTCACAGAAAAGCTGTTAATTCGAAGCGCCCCACACTAAATATCATGTGACAGTATTTAAGCCTTTCAACCTAAATCCCGAGTTATGTTCACTTGCCTCAAAATAACTCTCGGCACTCGAATCTAGCTAATCATTCATCAACAAGCGGCAAGGCTTTCTAAATGATGCTATATTCAAATGCACCTCTTCTTAGACTTTGTACTATAGTTCATGCTTTGCTAAAAGTCAAGCTTAAAATTAACGCGAGTGCGCAGTGTAACTGCTTGAAATAACTGGATAGAGGTATATATTGCTGATAACATCTTAGGCATAAATAAAAACATCGTACTTCATGATAGAAAATTTGAGCTGTTTATGATAATTGCTTACAAAAAAATGATACTAAAGCATAAAAACTGCTGGATACTTGTACCATAACATTGGGCATTATGCTGGCTAGTCAGGTGCATATGGATAGATTGCTAAATTGGTTTACGATTTCCGGCTATAAAAATTTAATCGGTATTTATCTGCAATATTCTAATCTACCCAAATCACTGTTGGCTTTAGTGCGATCTATACAACATTACGCTCATCTGGCCATGCCTTTGCAAGCATCCTTAGAAGCTTTTCTGGGGATTTGTTTAGTGGTGCTGCTGTTTTAGACCAATTGCCTTTTTGTTTTTAATGTTGGCTTTTATTAAGTTTGGTGTGCCAGCAAGTTTTCCGATACATTATCCTATTGAGCCAACCTGGACATGGGAGTTGCTGCTTAGCGCGGTGCTGATGTCGGTTATTACTGTCTATGAATTTAGACGATTCACGCGTGAGAAAACTTTCACGCGACGTTGGTTTGGTCCGCCAGTATTTGCTGATATGTCAATCATTAAGCGAGTTTTCTATACGGTTATAATTAGTCTATTGATTTTTGTTGTGATTGTTCTATCAAATAACTTGAGACACTTAAATAGGATTTTTGCCTTGCAATCAAGTTTAACTGTTTTATTTTATTTGGCTTTGTTTCATATGATCGATTATTTAAAGACTACTAAATCATTTTTTAGATGTAAATTTCAAACTGTCATTCCCGCCCTTCGACCCTTCGACAAGCTCAGGGCAAGCAGGCTCAGGGACCGCCCTTCGGCCCTTCGACAAGCTCAAGGTAAGCAGGCTCAGGGACCGCCCTTCGACCCTTCGACAAGCTCAGGGCAAGCAAGCTCAGGAACCGCCTGCGCGGGAATGACAGGGGAAAGTATGAGAATAGATTTTATTTCGCGTGACAATGCAATGCCTTTTCATAATATTCAAAAAGTTCATCGCTAACGTCTAAACCATGATTGCGTAGCATTTGACCGCCACCTTCTTGCTCATACATTTTGTGTAAACTTTTTTCAATGCCTTTATTGCCCGCCGTAAACAGATTAATCAGTTCTCTGGCTTTTTCCGCGAAAGGTTTGGTTTTAATATCAGTGGCAGGAACCTTATCGGCTTGCAGTTTTTTTAGACCGGTAAAAATATCCTGCCAGGCTTTAGCGTATTTCTGTTCTTCTTTTTCATCCGTATAAAAATGACGCTGTTTTAATTCATTGAGTTGGTTTTTGCTATAATATTTTTCTAACATTTTAATTGCCTCTACAGTGTTACAAATGGTTTCTAAAGAAATATCACAACGTTCAGCTAAAAGGTCATGTACATGTTTGACCTGTTGATAGATACTTTGTTGCTGTTGTAATTGTTGATGTAGAAAGTTAAGCTGTATTGCTACTGTCTCGCGCAAATTTACGGTATTATCCTGCAGCATTGATCGGATTTTCTTTAACGAAAATCCCATTTGCTTTAAAGAAATAATGTGCTGTAAGCGCAGCAGATCGGATTTGTCATAAAGACGATAAGCTGATTCGCTGCGATAAGAAGGCTTTAAAAGTCCAATCTTATCATAATGCCTTAAACTTCTTATAGAAATACCCGTTTTTTTCGCGACATCACCAATTTTTAACATGTTATATTTCCTCTCACATATCCAAGCATAAAGGCTGACACAGTGTTAGAGTCAAGAGTAAAATTTTGACTTTCTACATTTTTCATCATACCATGAATTCACACTTGAAAGTGTAATACGTATAGATAACTTTACAATTTCAAAAATCATGGTAAACGATCAAGTAGTTCATTCTGACAGCAATTTAAAACTATGCCGTTCATTGTTGATACTCGCTTTACCCATTCTGATTATCAATGTGGAATACAGTGGCATTGCTGTGGTTATTCCCACAATTACCATATCACTAAAAATGTCTTTAGCGCATGCCAATTGGATTGCCATGGCTTATCTGTTGATATTTTCAGCATTTCTTGTCACGGGTGGAAAATTAGGGGATCTGTATACGGCTAAACGGATGATGGCAGTGGGTTTGTGTTTATTTGCTGCGGGCTCATTCATCAGTGGATTAGCCGTGACAAGTTGGCAAATGATAATTGGACGAGGTCTGCAAGGATTAGGTGCTGCAATTGCTTTCCCTAATATTATGTCTGTGGCATATAATATTGCGCCGGAAAATAGAAAAGGGTTTGTGCTGGGATTGCTGACTGGGATTACCGGTTTATCTATGGCGATAGGGCCATTATTAGGTGGTTTTTTAACCTCTTACAGTTCGTGGCGTTTATTTTTTTTAATAAATGTCCCCATTAGTTTGCTAACGATTTATGCTATTTTTTATTATTTCCCTAAGGCGAAATTACCACATGGTCGAAAACCTTTGGATCGTTATGGCATTGTGCTGTTCAGTATTTTTCTTATTAGCATTATTTATGGGCTAAATACACTAAAAAGCGGTATACAAGCTATTCATTTGCTTGGTTATAGCGCTATTGTTATGCTGGTTTCGCTTGGTTTGTTTATTTATAATGAATGTAAAGTAAGTGAGCCACTTATGCCATGGCAGCATATAAAAAATACTGAAGTGTTGGTGGGCTGTTTAATTAGAGCAGCGATTAACTTTGGTTTTTATATTGTGCTATTTAGTATTGGACTTTATCTACATTTTGTCATGGGTTTATCTGCTGCCGTTTCTGGTTTTGTTTTATTTCCCATGAGTTTATTAATGGGCATCATGTCTTTTTTGAGTGGCAAACTCATTGATTATTGTGGTGTATATGTGCCAACTATCACGGGTGTTTTGCTATTAGTGTTGTGTTACATTGGTTTTATATTTCTGCCTATCCAAAAGCATCTCATCTTTATTATAGGTTTGCTGGCATGTTATGGTATTGGCTATACGTTTATTTCTCCAGGCCTAATCAAGCTGACACTCAATGCCGTGGATGAGTCAACAAGAGGGTTTGTTTCAGGCATGTTTTATATGATGAGCGTGTTTGGTTCAACGGTGGGGATGGCAATCACCGGTATTGTCTTGTCTCGATATCAGCATCTATCTGAACAGCAAAATTTGATACAATCTTTCCCTAAGTTGATGTCTATTTGCCTAAGTGTCGCCTTATTCGCTTTAATTATGCTGATAGCACGCTGTAAATTCAGTCAAAAAGTATCGTAAAATAGCATAAATTAGTATTTACCCTGCCATAAATGATAGGTAGAATGTTTTTATTTATACTAAGTTATTAATAAACGTATGCTAGCAGATTTACATCTTACTTTATCTTTAGTGATTACCTTGGCAATATTGCTGAGCTATTTGAACTATCGATTTGTGAAGTTGCCGTCAAGTATCGCGGTGATGTCTGCTTCGCTTTTGATTTCCATTGTCGTGATTGTGCTCAATTGGTTTGGCATCAGTTTTGCTAAATACGATCTAATCAGCGTTGTGAATAATTTGCATTTTCGTGATATGTTGATGCATTTCATGTTGGGATTCCTGTTATTTGCCGGTGTGTTAAGTATTGATATGAGCCATCTGACGCGTAAAAGAGTGGAAATTGGCGTATTAGCTATATTTGGCACGATTATTTCCGCTTTTTTAATCGGTTCTATCATTTATTTTGTGTTGCTCAAGTTGGGTTTTAATCTGACTTATCCGCAAGCGTTAATCTATGGCGCTTTGATTTCCCCGACAGATCCCATTGCTGTGCTGGCAGTGTTTAAAGGCATTAAATCATTGGAATCGTTGTCAACAACTTTGGCGGCAGAATCATTGTATAATGATGGTATCGGCGTGGTATTGTTCCTGACAATTTATATGTTGGCGTTTAGTTCAACGCCGCCGACAATAGGTGGGACGGTATTGCTATTTTTGCGGCAGAGTGTTGGCGGTTTGGTATACGGTTTGGTGCTCGGATTTGTTGTTGTTAAATTGATGAAGACAGTAAGTGATCATAAGATAACCACAATGTTAACGATAGGTTTGGTTTTTGGTGGCTACGCGTCGGCAAATTTTTTCGGGTTTTCCGGTTTATTGACAATGGTGACCGGTGGCATTATGGTTAATAATTACCAACGGCAGAAGACAATGTCAGTACATGCCCGTCAATACCTTAATGAGTTTTGGGAAACGATTGATGAATTGTTGAACGCGATTCTATTTTTAATGATAGGATTTGAAATTACGATTATTCATCTTTCTGGAAAGCTTTTTATCGCGACAATCATTGCTATTTTAGTGGTGTTGATTTGCCGATTTATCGCTGTTGTGCTGCCGATGAGTATTATTGGTATTTGGAAAAAGCAGATGCGTTTTACCATGAGCATTCTAACCTGGGGTGGTTTGCGCGGTGGTTTGGCGGTTGCTTTGGTATTGTCCTTGCCATCAGGTGATGTGCGTGATGTTTTATTGCCATTAACTTATGGTGTGGTTGTATTTTCAGTTTTGGTGCAAGGGCTTACCGTGAAGTCTTTGATTAACCGGGCGCATCGCGCTAATCATGGATTGGCTTCAGACTAAACAGCATTTTACTGGCGCGAAAGACAGTCGATGCTCGGCGCAGGCGCCGTGCGATTTTAATGCCATAAGGTGCGCTTTGGTTGGATAACCTTTATGCTTGGCGAAGCCGTATTGAGGAAATTGTTTATCCAGCTTAATCATTTCGCGATCACGGCTGACTTTTGCCAGGATTGAAGCCGCGCTGATTACCGGATATTTTTGATCGCCTTTTATAATCGCTTCTGTGGTGTAAGGGGATTCAGGACAATGAATGCCGTCTACAATTACTTTTTCTATTGCGACTGTCAGACCATCAATAGCGCGTCGCATGGCTAATAGACTTGCCTGAAGAATATTGAGTTGATCAATTTCAGCAACATCAGCGTAAGCAATACTGTAAGATAAGGCGGTTTCGGTGATTTGTTGGTAAAGCGTCTCTCGTTTGCGGGCGGAAAGACATTTCGAATCTTTTAAACCAGCAATCGGTTGATGCGGGTCGAGGATTACCGCCGCGGCAAACACAGCACCGGCAAGCGGGCCGCGTCCCGCTTCGTCAACACCGGCAATATAAGCTGTGCTAGGTGGCATTACTTGCTGTTATTGGTTGTAGTAGTAGCGGGGGCAGTTTTGCTTGGTGTTGCTTTTACCGGTGGTGGCGGTGTTGTTGTTTTTGTATTGCTGCTACTGCCTGTTTTGAGCGTTGATGAACTGGTTTGCGGGTGAGGTACAATGTTTTCAAGCGTCACTTGGTCGGCGGGTACTAAATAACTGTTTAGCGCGTTAATATCTTTGTTGCTCAGTGTGCCAGCCGCTTCTTTAAGCATGGTAACATTATTGAGGTACGCGTAACGATCTGTCGCGTAGGTGCTTAAATCAGAATAAAGCGTTTGTTGCGCGTTTAACACATCAAGCATGGTATTCGTGCCGACTTTATAACCTTCATTGACACTATCCAGTGCCATCTGATCGGATACAATTGTATTGCGATCCGCGGCAATTTGACTGACATTGGCAACCACGGCAAGATAGGACGTGCGAGCCGTTTCGACTTGCGTGCGTTTTGTTAATTCCATACTGGCGACATCTTGACCATAAACAGCGGTTTCTTGCCGAACCTGAGAAGATATTTGCCCGCCTTGATAAATTGGCACATTAAGATTAAATGCGGCGGTGCCACTGCGTTGGTTAATGATGCCGCTTCTATTTGTGGCGTTGAGATAACTCTGGTTATAATTACCTTCTAAGTTAACAGTAGGTAAATGTTGGTTCCAGGTCGCTTTTATTGTATCTTTGGCGCCGGCAACAGTGTATTCCGCCGCTTTAATACTCCAGTTATGTTCTTCGGTAGATGTTACCCACGCGTTGATGTTAGTAGGATTAGGTGAGTGGAAATGATAAGCGTTGCTTAAGGTCATCAGGCTTGTATAACGTTGGTTAGTGATGACTTGTAGGGCTTCAAGCGCGTTATCAACAGCATTTTTCGCGGCAATTTCTCGGGATATTGAGCCGTCATAACTTGCTCTCGCTTGATAAGCATCCGTTCGCGTTGACACGCCAACTTTGAAACGTTCGTAGACTTGCTTGTAATTTTCTTCTAAGGCATTTTTTTCTGCCTCAGCAAATTTCAGCTTTTCTTGTGCTTCCAACACGGCGAGATAAGCGCTAATTGTGCTGCTAATTAATGTCTGCTCGGCGGCAGAATAGGTGGCATAGGCGGATTTAACATTATTTTTTGCCACCGCTAAACCAGAAAACGCGCTGAAATTAAAAATGGGTTGGCTTAAGGTGGCACCGTAACCATAGGTCCAGTCTCTAAATGCGCCGGCTGGAATAAATCGCTGTTGCTGGGCGCCTTTAGCATAACTATAGGCATAACCCGCGTTGGCGTTAGCGGAAATAGTGGGAAGCAACGCCGCCCATGCTTGTGGTGTTTGCTCAGCGGTTTGTTTGAGTTGATAGAAAGCTTCTTTAAGTGTTTGGTCATTTTTAAGCGCGGCTTGATAGACCTGTTTTAAGTCTTCGCCACGCGCTTGACTGATGGCCAGGCTTGCTAATACAGGAAATAGTATTAACGTATTTTTGATTAACTTTTTCATTTTATTTGCCTCTTAGATTATACCGCTTATAATGCAACGAGTGAATAATAGCGTAAGGCTACATTTTTTTAGTGTTGGAAGCAAGCTTAAAGCGATAAAACTGCCGTTAATTAGGTAGAAGATTAAATTAAATTTGAGAATTTGTATTGTAAAATATTGTAAGTTTAAACCTGGAAACCGCTCTTATCTTGCTGATAACCGCGGTTTTATATAAATAACATGGCGAAATACACACAGCAAATCTGGCGAAACAACCGTTTCATAACCTGGCGTCCCAATGCTTGGGATTTTGTCGCCTTGTTGTTATTAGTACTCATTCTGACCTTATTAGCTTGGGGATCAGCAGAGATGAGCGCGCCCTACAAGCTTGGTCAGGCATTGCCCATTTCATTATCGGTGCAACATTTGCCGATGTATGCCTTACGCAGTGTATTACGCTTATTTATTGCCATGATTTTCTCTTTATTGGTCACGTTTATTTTTGGCACACTCGCGGCAAAAAATAAACATGCCGAGCGCGTGATTATTCCTTTGATTGATATTTTACAATCGGTGCCGGTATTGGGATTTTTATCCATCACGGTTGCTGGTTTTATTGCCTTGTTCCCGGGGAGTTTGTTAGGGCCGGAATGCGCCGCTATTTTTGTTATTTTTACCGCTCAGGTATGGAATATGATTCTCGGGTTTTATCAGAGTTTAAAAACCCTGCCTAAAGATTTGCGCTCGGCCGCCGATATGTTGCAACTTTCGTCCTGGCAGCGTTTCTGGCAAGTGGAAGTGCCTTTCGCCATGCCGAGTTTAATTTGGAACAGCATGTTATCGATGTCGGCGAGCTGGTTTTTTGTGGTGGCGAGTGAGGCGATATCGGTGAATAACCAAACCATTTTATTGCCTGGCATTGGTTCTTATATTGCTGTTGCGATTGAACACGCGGATAAAATGGCCATTTTTTATGCCATTTTGGCCATGTTAATTGTGATTTTGCTCTACGATCAACTTTTTTTTCGTCCGCTCATCTATTGGGGGGAGCGCTTTAAGTATGATTTAACTGATGAGCATAAACAGGCTAGTTCCTGGCTGGTTAATTTATTAAATCGCACGCGCTTGCTGACCTTGATCGCGGATATATGGGGGCGATATTTTCATGTGCTGGTCAGTTTTCGTATTGGCCAACCACGTCGAATTGATCAGCAGCCGGTAACCATTAGCCGTCGGTGGCAATTAGCGGCATTGAGTTTTTGGTATTTGGTTGTCTTTGGAATCTGCGCTTTGGCGGCGATTACTTTGCTGCATTTTATTTTTCATCAAGTGTCAGTGCGTGAGGCCTTGCATGTGTTGTTATTGGGCATCTATACAGCGCTTAGAGTGATTGTGCTGATTATTATCAGTTCCTTGGTTTGGGTGCCGGTGGGTGTGTGGATTGGTTTACATCCGAAAATCAGGCGCTACGCTCAACCAATCGTCCAAATTCTGGCGGCATTTCCGGCGAATTTGATTTTCCCAGTGATTGTTTTTTTTATTGTCAGATTTCATCTCAATGTTGAGATTTGGGTGACACCCTTGATGTTATTGGGGGCGCAGTGGTATATTCTATTTAATGTGATTGCTGGTGCCGCGTCCATCCCTAAAAATCTGCATTACGCCACTAAAAACTTTGGCGTTAAACAATGGCTATGGTGGCGACGGTTTATTCTGCCAGGGATTTTTCCTTTTTATATTACCGGCGCGATTACCGCCGCCGGTGGCGCCTGGAATGCCAGCATTGTCGCCGAAGTTGTCAGTTGGGGGCATACCACGCTGATAGCGCATGGTCTTGGCGCCTATATTGCCGAATATACGACAAAAGGTGATTTCCCGCGTATTGCTTTGGGTATTGTGGTCATGTGTGTCTATGTCCTGGTATTTAATCGCCTTTTATGGCAACCTTTGTATAATATCGCCCAGAAGCGTTATAACATAAGTTAAATAAGCATAGCCATGATGACAAAACCACCACTGATTAAAGTCCGCAATGTGAAAAAAACCTTTAAAAAGGGTTTGGAACAGGAATTGTTGGTGCTTGATGATGTGAATTTGGATTTAGGTCAGGGTGAAATTATCGCCTTACTGGGACGTTCCGGTTCAGGCAAATCAACCTTGTTGCGTATTATTGCCGGATTAACCAAGACCAATGGTGGCGCTGTGTATTATCGTGATCAGCAAATACATCGTCCCGTTCAAGGTGTCGCCATGGTGTTCCAACAATTCGCGCTGATGCCTTGGTTGGATGTGATGCAAAATGTGGAATTGGGGCTGGAAGCCTTAGGGGTGCCGCGCAAAGAACGTCGTCAACGGGCGTTAAAAGCCATTGATATTATCGGTCTTGATGGTTTTGAATCAGCGTTTCCGCGTGAATTATCGGGGGGGATGCAGCAACGGGTGGGGTTTGCTCGCGCGTTGGTGGTGAATCCGGATGTGTTATTAATGGATGAGCCTTTTTCAGCGCTTGATGTGCTGACCGCTGAAAACCTGCGTAATGATTTGCTGGAAATATGGCAGCAGAAACACACCCAAACCAATAGTATTTTATTGGTCACTCATAATATTGAAGAAGCGGTATTGATGGCGGATAGAATTATTATCTTTGATAATAATCCCGGACGTGTGTTAAAGAATTTAACTGTTGATTTAAGCCGACCAAGAGACCCGGAAGCGCCGAAGTTCCGCAGTTTAGTCGATCAGATTTACCGCACCATGACCGGCGCCGATGCCATCGCCACCGACGCGACAGTTGACCTTGATTTTGGTTATCGACTTCCCGACGCCAGAGTCTCTGAACTGGTTGGTTTCATGGAAACCTTGCTGGAAGAAAAAGCGATTGATACTCCCATGGATTTATCCGAACTTGCTGAATTACTGCATTATGATATTGATGATTTATTCCCGTTAATTGAAGTATTAAGCGTGATGAAGCTCACTCAGCAAACTCAAGGCGGTATTCAGATGACTGAAGCGGGCAGACAGTTTGCCGAGGGTGACATTCAAAAACGCAAGCAGCTTTTTTCCAGACATTTGTTGTCGTATATTCCTTTGGCGCGTCATATTCGCACGATATTATCCACACGTCCAAGCCAACGCATGTCGCGCAAATATTTTCTGGCTGAGTTGGAAGATTATTTTAGCCAAGAAGATGCTGAACGGGTATTGCGTGTGGTAATTGAATGGGGACGCTACGCGGAGATTTTTGCTTATGATGATAGTGATGGCAAATTGAGTTTGGAGAATCCGCAGTAACAGCAATTTGTCCTGCAATTTGACGCCAACCGCAGTTTCTGGGTTTAAAAACCCTTGATGCCGACCTAATCTGTGCCAATTCATCTCAAGCCAAAGAACGGATGGAGTCGGTACTGCATCTATTGTCTCCTTTTACTATGTTTGCAATGACCTCATATGCTCTTCCAATTTCTGTATTTGCTGATGAAGGTTCTTTAATTCATCAATTGTTTTGACTTCACTGCTAAATTCTGAGCCATCTGTATAAGTGATTTCATATATGTAAGTTTCAAGTGGAGAATCCATCTTGAAATTTGGATGACACAAAAAATCATTTGCTTTGGCTATTGATTCAAATGATATTGGTTTTGAGTTATGCCTAAGAATAAAACGAATTTCTTGTGGTAAAGAGCAAAGCGTTGATTTGACTTTATCTAGGTAACCCTTAATAGCAGTTTTTCCTATTGCGTTGTATAGCATTTCTTTCACTTGAGATTTTTTGGTATCTGTAAATTTGGCCTCAAATGAGCGGGCTATTTCATATTTTTGTTCTTCAGATAGTTGATCTGGATAATCCATTTGCATTCCACAACTTTCAAAGCTTTGAATAATTTTGGCTTTTGGAATATAAAATAAATCTATATTTCTAGTTCTAATTAGCTCTCTAGCGGGAGCTGTAAAATCGCCTGCAGAAATAATTCCTAAAAATCTTGCTGTAGGATATGTATCTCTCATTGGCAATAATTTTCCACTATCATCTCTTGCCTTATCCTTCGAGTGCCTACTTCCCCTTCTCCAGAAGCATTCTATAAACGCAACTGGGATACCTATTGTGCTGTCTGAACCACCAAGTTCAAGCACTGCATCATAATCTACCTTATTTCCATCCAAGTCATTCCAGATTATTTTCTCAGAACGAACTGAACGGTTTATAAACCTGGAATCAACAAAAAGATTTAATTTCTTGCCAATTTTCTGCAATAGCGGAAATACAAAGTATTCCTCAAACCAATCTCCTACCAATTGACCAAGTTTGTGTCCTGATGATGCGTTTTTATTTGTCATTCTTATTAACCTTCTAACCACAAACGACCTTCATGTAATGGCACAGTATGCGTCCTGTTTTTCCATTTTATATTCCTGTCTCTTAATTTCTCAAATGAATTTTCTCTGAATCCAGATGCTGCTGCCAGTTTGGCCAGCCATTTTTCTGCTGGGACATGAACGCCATATGGTGCAGAGTCACCAATAACAAAACATATTTTCGAACCTTTACTCATTATAAGTCTTAAATTTTTCCATATTTTGGCCATATCTAAAAAATATGCAGCAACCATAGTATGGTAAGTTTTTTTCCCACCCTTGGTTAAACGAACTTTAGCTAATTCGTCTGTAATAGGTGAGAGTTCATTAATGATCGGACCCAATAAAGGTTCATTTAGTATATCGTCTAAGTTAATTTTGTCAGCAGAGGCATGCTGAGAACATGAGCGCATGATTGATGGACGCACTGTTGTTTTTAGGTCACACCAGCCGTTAATTTCACCCCAGAACATCATTTCTAGCCGTGTGGCATCAGCATAGTCATAATTATTAGGATATGGTGGCGATGTAATTAATAAGTTACATTTGTGTGACCGAGTTTTATATCGAATGTCATGTTCATATATTTTGGCAGAATTTGACCAATTAGAATTTTTTGCAAATTTCATATCGGAGGCCATCATTTTCATTTTGCCTATAAAGGCATCCTCTACATCTAGAACTTTAGCTTTGGACTTTCTAGGCAGTATATATTGCCATTGAGCAGTACCAACCTTGCTACAGGCACGCAAAATTGATGTGATATTTAACCTAACTAACTCCCATATTTCTTCTTCATTAGCTAGAGTCTGATATGCTTCTTTTAATTTGTCAAGTTTACTTAGGGATTCAAATGTATAGCATTTCCCAAGCAAATTTGACTCTTTATACCTTGAAGTTGATTTCTTTATTTTTTTTGATTGAGCCAGTACTTCTTCGCATGCCAAGATAAAGTCAGACTCATTTAGGTGCCAAAGATTTTTAGCTTTAGCAATTCTTGCTATAAAAGGATGCCCATCAAAACCAAATGATTTTCTATTTGTAGCGCAGGCAGCAAAAGAAGTGGTTCCTGATCCAAGGAATGGATCAAGTATGATAGCCTTTTGAGAATGCTCTGTTTCAAATTTTTTTATTTCAGTTTCAACCCATTCGGCAGAAAATCCAGCAGAATATCGAAACCATCTATGGATTGGCAAACGCATATTATCCATGAATGTGCCTGATCTTTCTTTTTTCTTAATGTTATGCAAAGCTACCATCACAAGATATAACTCTATTGGGAGAAAATTAAATTTTTAATTTAAGCATAAATCTTACTTATAATCGTAAAAACTTAAGTTGAATAAATTTAATTAATCCAACTTATTAATAAACTGCTGCAATTCATTATCCAAAGGATATTGTACATCTATTTGTTCATTATTCAATGTGAATCTCAAATGATGTGCATGTAAAAACAAGCGTTTTAGACCTTGTTTGCCGCTGATTTGATTAAAGGCTTTATCGCCATATTTCTTATCACCAGCTAAGGGGTGACCGGCATATTGAGCGTGTACACGGATTTGATGGGTACGACCCGTCAGCAAGCGTATCCTTACCAAGCTGGAGGCGGCAAAGTTTTCCAGTGGATAAAAAATGGTCTTTGCCGCTTTGCCGTCAGGGTTTGCTTTGACCATGCGTTCGCCACTTTGCAGTATGAATTTTTTCAACGGTATATCGACACTATTTTTTTGGTGTCGCCAGTGTCCGAGTGTCAGTGCCAGGTACGTCTTCTCGATGTCGCCCTGTTGTAACAAGCTGTGAATTTCTCTGAGTGCCGAGGGTTTTTTGGCAAGAATTAGGCAGCCTGAGGTGTCCCGATCCAAGCGATGGGCTAATTCCAGGTAAGCGTAGTCGTAAATTTGCCGTAATGCTTCAATCAGACCGCAGTGGATACCGCTGCCGCTGTGCACAGCAACGCCGGCGGGTTTATTAATAATGATAATCGTGTCGTTTTCAAACAAGGGGGCTGTTTCTAATTGTTTAATCAATCGCGCGCTTGGTTTGATTTTTTCAGGCATGATCTCTGAACGAATGGGCGCGACACGTAGCTCATCATCAGGCGCTAAGCGATAATCAGGACGGCGGCGCTTTTTATTCACTCTGATTTCGCCCTGGCGCAATAGCCGATAGACCAAACTCTTTGGTAAGTATTTGAATTTATAGAAAATAAAATTATCGAGACGACGACCGGCGTGTTCGTTCCCGACTGGTATATACTGTACTTTTGTTTTCTCTTGCATTATTTAATTGCTATTTGGGCTGGTCAATGTTACACTACTGCCATTCTGTATGACATTATAATTTACTAACAAAAAAGGTCAAAGCAGAAAAACAATGCTTACTGTTCCAGTTAAAAGGAACGCAAATTGACGATAAATGTAAGCAAAAGCCGGCATTTTGCCGACTAATTGCCGTTAACTGGCAATAACGTGATGTTTATCATGTAACTTAGATAAAGCCTTAGCACGTGAAAAGTTTGCTAAGCGCGGATATTCTATATTTGGTAATGCGTGTTTGTAATACTGATAGTTCTGGACTTGATGAAAGAAAAAGAAAGTCCAAATTCAGTGAAATCGCATTTGGATAATATAAAAAAGTGAGTGCTGAATAAGTCATCAAAACATTTCTAAGAATACAGTATTCTTTAAGTGAGATGTCATAGAGATAACAGATTTTAAGTATATAGCGCCCAGTTTTAAGGGCATTAAGTTTAAATTAAGTTGACAATTAAATTAAATCACATAAAACACGGTAAACTGTTTTTTTTGTTAAAAAACATAGGTGCTACTGTATGTGCTCAGCCTATATTAGGTTGCGAAAAACTTAATTGATTATCTGCCTCGCGTAAGATTTGATACTTTGAATAAAATCGGCACCCTCTTGTTATAAGGGTAATGAAATGAAAAAAATGTTAATCAATGCGGCCAGTCAAGATGAATGGCGCGTGGCGGTAGTGGATAACGCGTCACTCTACGATCTGGATATCGAATTTCCTGGTCAGGAACAAATCACCCACAATGTCTATAAGGCTTATGTGAGCCGAGTTGAGCCGAGTTTAGCCGCGGCCTTTGTTGACTATGGTGGCAATCGCCATGGTTTTTTGTCAATTAAAGACGTCGCTGAGGAGTATTATCCTAATGGTGTTAAAGACTCAAACCTTGGTATTCAACAAATTTTAAGTGAAGGTCAGGAAGTTATTGTCCAGATCGATAAAGAAGAAAGAGGGACAAAAGGCGCGGCCTTAACAACCTATATCAGTTTAGCTGGTTCTTACATGGTATTGATGCCGAATAATCCCAGTGCCGGTGGTATTTCACGTCGTATTGATCTTTCTGATCGTGATGAACTGCGCGCGGTATTGAAAAATATTAATGTGCCGGATGGTATGAGTGTAATTGTGCGCACGGCGGGGGTCGGTAAAACAGCTGATGAATTGCAGTGGGATCTTGACGCCCTGCTCAGTTCCTGGAAAACAATCAAAGACAAAGTGAAAGCGGCGGGTAAGAAATCGACGTTACTGCATCAAGAAAGTAATATTATTCTTCGCGCGATGCGTGATTATCTGCGCCCTGATGTTGATGAAATAATTGTTGATAGTGATGACGCTTTCACTAAGTTAAAGGAATACCTGCAAGCCGTGCGTCCGGAATACGCGGATAAAATCACGCTGCATAAAGAAAAAGTGCCATTATTCAGTCATTTTCATATCGAAAGCCAAGCTGAGACTATTTTTAAGCGCGAAGTGAAATTGCCATCAGGTGGCGCGATTGTTATCGATCACGCTGAAGCGCTCATCGCGATTGATATTAATTCTGGCAGCGCGACCAAGGGCAGTAGTATTGAAGAAACAGCGCTTAATACCAATCTCGAAGCCGCTGAGGAGATTGCCAGACAGTTACGTTTGCGCGATTTAGGCGGGCTAATTATTATTGATTTTATTGATATGATGGAGTTGCGCAATAAGCGCCGCGTTGAAAATAAGTTAAGACAAGTGCTTCAGAGTGACCGCGCGCGTATTCAGGTTGGTAGCATCTCGCGGTTTGGTTTGTTAGAAATGTCTCGTCAGCGCTTGCGTTCTTCAGTGCGTGAATCGTCACAATTAGTATGTCCTAGGTGTAATGGTCAAGGCGTTGTGCGTGATGTGGTCATGCTCACTTCTTCGCTGTTACATCTATTGGAAGAAAAAGCCGCGCAGGAAAGCACGGCACAATTATTTGTCCAGGTGCCGACCGAAGTGGCGACCTATTTATTTAATGAGAAGCGACAGTTTGTGATGGATGTTGAGAAAAATTATAGTATCAGTGTTGTGATTATTGCTAACGCGCATCTTGAAACGCCGAATTATTTGATTAAAACAGTGACTGTGCATGAATACGCGACACGCGATTCGTCATCAGCGAGTTATGAAAAAATGGATAAGCCTAAAGTTGATCTTCATGATACGGTGAAAAAAAATGTTCGCAAGAAAAAACCAGCTATGGATTTGAAGTTGCCTGACATGGCTTTGGTAGAGAAGCGAAAAAATGAGCAAGTGGGTGTTTTGCGTCGACTATTTAAAACACTGTTTGCCACGGAAGAAGCGTCGGTGACAGAAAAGAAACCGACGACTAAGTCGCCATCTAAGAAAACGAGACGCTCACCACAACAGCGTCAGCGTAACAGTAACACTGCTAATCGTCGTGGCGCGAGCGCGGGTAAAGGCAATAATAAATCACGATCTGATGGTAATCGTAATCGTAAATCGTCACGATCACGTTCTGATGGTGGCGGCAATCAGTCACGCACGAAAAGCGCTACTGGTGGCAGACGTTCTGGTGGTAATGCGGGTAACCGTTATGCCAATCGCAAAGCTAGATCGCAAGATACGATTGATAAGTCCAACGCTGAGAAAACTCAGGAAACAGCATCAAGTTCGAGAAAAATTCACGGTGAGATGAAAGATATTGTGAATATGGATATGGCAAGAGCTTCAACTGTGTCGGTAGAGAAAAACACTGAGGCTAATGAGAGCCACAAAAAATCGCCTGTGGCTAATGAAAAGCTTGCCGTGGAGAAAAAAACAGAAGTAGTCAAGCCAAAATCGGCGCTACCACCACCATCGGATCGTTCCGTACTGATGGAAAGTGGTAAATTACAGCAGGTTGAGACAAATAATGACAAGAAAGATGACGCATAATCACAATCGGGTTGAAAAAAATTATTTGACAGAGGATAAAATTTGATGACGCATAATCAACAAAAAAAATATGATCTTGTTATCTTCGATTGGGATGGTACCTTAGCCAATTCCATTGGCCATTTATTGGTCTTGATTAGACGATCCATTGAAAGTGTTGGTTTGGAGGCTGTTGAGGATAAGCATTTATACGGTATTTTTGGCCTCAGCTTTGATCAAGCTATCCGGAGCCTCTATCCGGATGTCACCCAGAAACAACTTGATGGTATGACTGAATTCTTTACTGAGGGATTTAAGAGTGCTGAGTACGTTGCCAGCTTAAGTTTATTTCCTGGTGTTGTCGATATACTAAATCACTTAAAACAAAGCGGGTATTTATTAGCTGTAGCTACTGGTAAACGGAGAATAGGTCTGGATAAAGATTTTGCCGCGTTAAATATGGGCGCTCTTTTTGACACAACACGCTGTGGTGATGAAACATTTTCTAAACCGCACCCGCAAATGGTTGAAGAAATTTTGACTGAACTGGTTGTTGAGCCAAGCAGAGCACTCATGGTTGGCGACAGTATTCATGATATGCAGATGGGACTAAATGCCGGCACCGATGTGTTGGCTGTCAGTTACGGCGTGTGTGACGAAAGCGTGTTGAAAGCGCATGGCGCGATAGTTTGTATTGATGATATCAAAGACTTGACGAACCATGTTTAAGTTGTGACTTTTGACATTAACAAGTTGACGTTTTAAACTTGTTGATATTGATTAATTTTTATAATTCGGAGTAATAAAAATGGCTGTACAAAAAAACAGAAAAACACGTGCTAAACGTGGTATGCGCCGAGCGCATGACGCTTTGGACAAAATAGATTTATCTGTGGATTCAACAACAGGTGAAACACATCGTCGGCACCACATCACGCCGGAAGGCATGTATCGTGGTCGGCAGGTTATCGAAAACAAAGAAGCATTTGACGATAACGAAGAGTAATTTATTTTGCGTACGATTAAAGTAGCACTTGACGCCATGGGTGGTGATCATGGCATTAACGTCATTGTGCCCGCGGCAATTATCGCATTAGAAAAATATGAAAATTTGCAGTTGATTTTGGTCGGTGATGAAGCGCGGATAACGCTCGCCATTGCCAAGATTAAGCCAGAGTTAAAACAGCGTTTACATGTTCATCACGCGTCGCAGTGTGTGACGATGGATGATTTACCTTCTCAGGCCGTGCGTCATAAGAAAGATTCTTCAATGCGCGTGGCAATTAATTTGGTAAAAGAACAAAAAGCTGACGCGGTTGTGAGTGCCGGTAATACCGGCGCCTTAATGGCTACAGCTTATTTCGTTTTGAAGACAATAAAAGGGATTGATCGACCGGCAATTATGGCGCATATTCCTTCCACCAATCCCAATGGTTTTCTACGTATGCTTGATTTGGGCGGTAATGTTGAATCTTCAGCGGAACAATTGTTACAATTCGCGGTAATGGGCTCTGTTGTGGCGTCAGCCGTTGGTCATATTGATCAACCCCGTGTAGCCTTGCTGAATATTGGTGAAGAAGACATGAAAGGCGATACTCGGGTAAAGCAAGCTGCTCAGCTGTTAACTGAGCATCGTGACATAAATTATGTTGGTTTTGCTGAGGGCGATGATATTTTTAAAGATGTTGCCGATGTGATTGTTTGTGATGGCTTTGTCGGTAATGTGTCGTTAAAGACCACAGAGGGCGCGTTTCGTTTGCTACAAGAAACCGTGCGTAAAAAAATAACACGGAATTTGCGCGGTAAATTTATTGGATTACTCGCGCAACCTATGCTGATGTCAATTAAAAAGCGACTTAATCCATCAAGATATAATGGTGCCAGTTTATTGGGTCTGCGGGGTATTGTGGTTAAAAGTCATGGCGCCGCCAATGTCAATGGTTTCGCGGCGGCAATCGAACGCGCGATATGGGAAGTTGAAGATAATGTCATTGAGCTGATTGAGAATCAAATTGTGTTGTTATTGGAGAATAGAAAGTGATGAGAAAATATTCTAAACTACTTGGCGTAGGCGCCTATGTCCCGGAAAAAGTGCTGAGCAATCATGATCTGGAATCAATGGTTGATACCAGTGATGAATGGATTTACACGCGTACCGGCATTAAGAAAAGACATGTTGCCGCCGAGGATGAAACCAGTTCTAGTATGGGCTTAAACGCGGCAAAAAAAGCGTTAGCAAAGGCTGACGTACAAGCGGATAGTATTGAGATGATTATCGTCGCGACCTGTAGTCCTGATATGGTTTTCCCCAGCGCCGCGTGTTTCTTGCAGCAAAAATTGGATTTGCCTGGCATTCCCGCTTTTGATGTTACCGCGGCTTGTTCTGGTTTTGTTTATGCCTTATCTGTCGCCGATCAATTTATCAGATCTGGACAGGTCAAAACAGTACTTGTTGTCGGGAGTGAAATTATTTCTCGTGCTTTGGATTGGCAGGATCGTTCGACTTGTGTGTTGTTTGGGGATGGCGCCGGGGCGATGTTGCTGCAAGCGGCAGATGAGCCGGGCATTTATGATACGGTATTACACGCGAACGGTCATCACATTGATCTTCTCAATCTTCCTGGCCCTTATAATAACGAGGTCCGAAAAGGTGAAGGTGACAGTTATCTGCAAATGCAGGGGCGAGAGGTTTTTCGTCACGCGACGCTTGAACTGCAAAAGACAGTAATAGAATTGCTGGAAAAAAATAATGTTAGCTTAACCGAAATCGATTGGCTGGTGCCACACCAGGCAAATTCTCGTATTATTACCCACATGGCAAAAAGTTTGAATTTTCCTTTAGAAAAAGTGATTATGACCGTGGATGAACACGCGAATACTTCAAGCGCTTCAGTACCATTAGCGTTTGACGCGGCTGTGCGAGCGGGTAAAATAAAACGAGGTGATACTGTGATCATGGAAGCTTTTGGCGGTGGTTTAACTTGGGGTGGTGTACTATTAAAATTTTAGTAGGTATAGGTGAGTGATATGAAAACGGCATTTGTTTTTCCCGGTCAAGGTTCGCAAACGGTTGGTATGTTAAGTGATGTTGCCGATCAGTTTGATTTGGTACAACAATTATTTAAGCAAGCGGCTGACATACTGGCTTATGATCTATCCGATATTGTCTTTAGTGGCCCCGCTGAAAAACTCAATCAAACCATTTATACGCAACCGGCATTACTGGTTGCCGATGTGGCCATGTGGCGTTTATGGCAATCACAGGGTGGGCGGTTGCCGGATGTGATGGCTGGCCACAGTTTAGGCGAATACGCGGCATTGGTTGCCGCGGAAGCGATAAGCTTTGCCGATGGCGTGAAGCTGGTAGCTAAACGTGCGGCACTGATGCAGTCCGCTGTGCCGGAAGGTGAAGGCGCGATGGCGGCGATAGTTTTATTGCCTTTAGAAAAAGTTGAAGCAATTTGCCAACAAGCTTCAGAGGGCGATACCGTGATGGTGGCGAATGTCAATGAACCTAATCAGACGGTTATTGCCGGTCATGTTGCCGCTGTTGAGCGCGCTATCGCCTTGGCAAAGCAAGCAAAGGCTAAAATAGCCAAACGATTGCCGGTCAGTATTCCATCACATTGTCCATTAATGCTGTCGGCATCGGAAAATCTGGCGGAATTTTTGCAGGAAATCCCAATAAAATCACCAAAAATACCGGTGATCAGCAATGTCGACGCGCTCGTGCATAGTGATCCGGAAGCGATTCGTTTGGCATTGTCGCGTCAGGTCTATTGTCCTGTGCGTTGGCAGCAAACCGTTGAGTCGATGATAAACCAAGGCATTGAACGGATAATTGAATGTGGTCCTGGTAAAGTGTTAACCGGACTTAATCGCCGGATTTCTAAGCAAATTAACGCGTTTACATTGAATAATCTTGACAGTTTGCGACAGTTATTGAATAGTGTTGATACTGAGGAGGATGTATGACAGAACATAAGAAAATCGCGTTGGTAACTGGCGCCTCTCGTGGCATTGGTAAGGCGATTGCGGCAAAGCTCGCGCGACAAGACATAGATGTGGTTGTTGGTACGGCGACAAATGAACAAGGCGCGAGTGCTATCAGTCAGTCTTTTCAGGATCAAGGGCTGAATGTGGTCGGGAAAGTATTAAATATCGGTGATCCGGCCTCCGTGACAGCATTGTTATCGGCAATCAAAACGGAATATGGCATGTCACCCGCGATTTTGGTGAATAATGCCGGCGTTACCCGCGATAATATTATGTTGCGTATGAAAGATGATGAGTGGCATGATGTTATTAATGTGAATCTCAATGGGACATTTTATGTGACAAGGGCTTGTCTTAAAGACATGGTCAAGGCACGTTGGGGACGTATTATCAGTATCAGTTCTGTTGTCAGTCGCGCAGGGAATCCGGGACAAGCCAATTATGCCGCTTCAAAAGGCGCTATTGAGGCGTTTACGACAACATTAGCTAAAGAAGTCGCGAGTCGCGGTATTACTGTCAATGCGATCGCCCCGGGGTATATCAAAACCGATATGACAGAAGCCATGAATGACAAACAGCGTGAAATGATGCTGGCGGCTATTCCAATGAAGCGTCGAGGGGAGCCGGAAGAAATTGCTGAGGTTGCCGCTTTTATTGCGTCAGACGCGGCGTCTTATTTAACAGGGCAGTTGTTGCACGTGAATGGGGGCATGTACTAAAATTAATTCAGCAATTTGGTCGCTCGCGGACGAGTTGTTGAACTGAAAAATAGTGTAACATAATAAAAAATAGAAATTATTACTTGCATCTCCAGAGATTCTTAGTAAAATTTTCTTTGTTATTTTTTCACAGAACAAACATATAGGAACAAAATTTATGAGTGCTAATATTGAAGAACGCGTAAAGCAAATTGTCGCAGAACAACTTGGTCAAGATCAAAGTAAAATTCGTTCTGACGCGTCATTTGTCGAAGATTTAGGTGCTGATTCACTGGATACCGTTGAATTGGTGATGGCGTTGGAAGAAGAATTTGGAACAGAAATTCCTGATGAAGACGCGGAAAAAATTGCTACGGTTCAACAGGCTATTGATTACATCAATGCCCATACCAATAAATAATTGATTTCATCATCAAATTCTATCAAAAATAATAATTTATGGGTGTTTCCACAAAACGAAGAGTTGTTGTCACTGGTCTAGGGATGATTTCCCCATTAGCCAATGATGTTGATGGTTCGTGGAAAGCGGTATTGTCCGGAAAAAGTGGGGTTGGACATATTGCCGGCTTTGATAGCAAAGACTTTAATGTGCATATCGCCGCTGAGGTGAAGGATTTTGATCCTAAAGTGTATATGCCAGCAAAAGATGTGCGCCGTAATGATGTATTTATTCAATATGGCGTTGCCGCTGTCGCGCAAGCTATGCGTGATTCAGGTTTGCAGGTTACTGACAATAATGCCGGTCGTGTTGGTGTCGCGCTTGGTTCTGGTATCGGTGGTTTACCGATGATTGAATATTGTCGTGATTTGTTATCAGGAGGCGGGCCGCGTAAACTATCGCCATTTTTTATTCCCGGTGTGATTATTAACTTAGCTGCGGGCTATGTTTCTATTCAGCATAATCTCAAAGGCCCTAATATTTCTATTGTGACAGCATGTACTACCGGTACCCATAATATCGGTATGGCGGCTAGAATGATTGCTTATGGTGACGCGGATGTCATGGTTTGTGGTGGCACTGAAATGGCAACATCACCACTAGGTGTTGGCGGTTTTTCTGCCATGAAAGCGTTGTCGACAAGAAACGACGCGCCAGAAAAAGCCAGTCGTCCTTGGGATAAAGACCGTGATGGTTTCGTGCTCGGCAGTGGCGCCGGCGCCTTGATATTGGAAGAATACGACATGGCTAAGAAGCGTGGCGCCAATATCTATGCGGAACTGGTTGGTCTGGGGATGAGTGGGGACGCCTATCATATCACATCACCGGCGCCAGAGGGTGACGGTGGGCGAAGAGCGATGCAAGCCGCGCTGGAAGACGCTGAAATTAATCCTGATGAAATCGGCTATATTAACGCCCACGCTACCTCTACGTTGGTGGGCGATGATCTTGAGTTAATGGCGATAAAGAATATGTTTAAAGGTCACGCCTATGAATTGGCGGTGAGTTCTACGAAATCAATGACCGGCCATCTTCTCGGCGCCGCTGGTGCTATCGAAGCTATTTTTTCAATACTGGCGCTCCGTGATCAAGTTGTTCCGCCGACAATCAATCTTGATAATCCCAGTGAAGAGGCGGATTTGAATTTGGTTGCCCATCATGCCCAAGAAAGCAAACTCAACGTGGTAATGTCGAATTCATTTGGTTTTGGCGGCACCAATGCCAGTGTGATTTTCAAAAAGATAGATTAGAATTAAACTTAACCTGTCTTCCCGTGCCCTTCGACCCTTCGACAGGCTCAGGGCAAGCAGGCTCAGGGACCGTCTTTCGACACTTCGGCAGGCGTGACATGACAAAAGTTTTACTAAATTTGGGAAAATACAACCATGCCAGGTTTACTAATCACAGTTGAAGGCATTGATGGTGCCGGCAAGTCCACAGCATTAAGTCATATTGCGGCTTACTTTCAAGCTAAAAAAAAGCAAACACTTATTACCAGAGAACCCGGTGGTACTGAGGTTGCTGAAGAAATACGACAGATTTTATTACGCCACCATCAGGAAACCATTATTGCCGAAACAGAGTTGCTGTTGATGTTTGCCGGTCGCGCTCAGCATTTCAATCATGTGATCAAACCGGCATTGGCTGAAGATAAGGTTGTGATCAGTGGCCGACTCACCGATTCCAGCTATGCTTATCAAGGTGGTGGACGTGGCATTGATAACGCTTATATTGAACAGTTAGAAAAATTGGTTCAACAAGATATACACATTGATTTAACCCTGTTGCTTGATCTCGCGCCAGAAATTGGTTTGCGGCGAGCAATGCAATCCGATAAGCTTGACCGGATCGAATCTGAGAAATTACAATTTTTTCATCAGGTGCGTGACGCGTATTTACAGCGTGCTAAGCAATATCCACAGCGGTTTCGGATTATCAATAGCGAACAGCGTATTGCCGAGGTCAACAAAGCGATTACTCGCGCCTTAGATGAGTTTACCACATGAATAATGTATTGCCCTGGCAATCAGCCCAATGGTCGCGATTGTGTCGTCATGTCGACAAATTAGCGCACGCGATGCTGTTTGTCGGTCAGGCAGGATTGGGTAAAACACATTTCGCCACTTGTTTGGCCGCGTCCTTACTTTGTCAAGAACCAAAAGTTGATTTTCAAGCCTGTGGTGCCTGTAAAAGCTGCCATTTATTTTCTGCCGGCAATCATCCAGATGTTTTAACAGTGAAGCCGGAAGCGCCTAATCGGGCAATAAAAATCGATACCATTCGACAGTTAGTTGATTTCAGTATGCTCAGTGCCGCTAAAAAAGTGATTATTATCCAGTCAGCGGAAAACATGAATAGAGCCGCAGCAAACGCGCTGCTCAAGTTATTGGAAGAACCGCCGGCTGGGGTGTATATTATTTTAATCAGTGAACGACCATCACGTCTATTGCCGACCATACGCAGCCGTTGTCAGATGATCACTTTCCCGCAGTCAGATCACGCGCTGGCAATGCGTTATTTGCACGAAAATCATGTGACGGATAACGCCGAATTGTTATTGACGCTCACCCATCACGCGCCATTAGCGGCATTGGCGTTAAATGAGAGCAATGCACTGAAACAGCGACAACACATCTTCCAGACCTGGCAAGCGTTTATGCTGCAAGCCAGTAGTTTGACCGCGGCAAGTAAACAGTGGCATAAATTCGAGCCGCTTGATATTCTGCCGTATTTACAATCCTGGTTAATGGATATTATCCGTCTGATAATAAGCGGTAACAACGCTATTAATAATCGTGATTTAGCGCAGGTATTAGAGAGAATCGCACCTGTTTGTCATATTCAAGCCTTGTTTGTTTGTTTGGATCAATTATATCAGCTGGCGGCAATATTGGCTGACAATATCGCCCTTAATAAACAATTATTAATAGAGAATTTGTTATTGCTGAGCTGGTCTTGTCTTTCAGAGCGTAAGAATTAATTTTAGCATGTTTAGCAAATTTTTGGGAATAGCGGAGCTAAATAGGCAATTAAAGCTTACTTTTGCGATTGTTATTCTGGCTGTTTTTGTCGATTCTGTTGCCATTAGTGTTTTTTATGCCACAGTGCTGTCATTGGTCATTGCCAAGCATAGTGTGTTCAACGTTATTGGTAAGCAGGAGAAACAGTTTGTGTTAAGTGGCTTGTTCTTGTCATTTCCGTTGGCAAATTTCGTTATCGCGCCGTTTTGGGGAATATGCGCTGATCGCTATGGACGTAAACCCATTTTATTTATGGTGTTAATCCTCTCGGCACTGGCCTTATTTAGGGTTGAGTCACGCGATTCATACAGCTTCTCTGGCATTATTTATTGCTAGCTTGTCTATTGCCGCCTGTACTAAAGTAACCGCGGTTATTTGCCAGGCCGTCCTTGCCGATATTGGTATCAAAAAAAGTCGAACGGGTCGGTTTAATGTGCAGTGGATTATGGTGACACTGAGTTTTATTGCCGGTCCTTATCTGATTAAATTTTTTGGCAAGCACGGTTATGCCATCATCTATCAAATAGTCATGGTAGGTTATTTGCTTATTTTCTTGTTAATTGTATGGGTGTTTACGGAAACACTGCCACAAAAAAGTGACAAGTCGGCGCGCGCGGGAAATATCATCACAAAAATGATTTCTCTTTTCAAAAATCGTAAACTAAATAAAATTTTACTCATTTGGTTAATGTTTCAATTGGGTTGGCTGTTGTTTTTTCAGTATTCAGGCGAATTTTTATTTCAATATCGACATTTGCCCAACAACAGTATCAATATGTTATTTGCTCACATGAGTATAGGTATACTTGTTTTTCAAATCATATTTGTGCAACCATTAACCAGTCGAATTACACCGCGGAAAATACTACCTTGGTCGGTGTTGCTGATCGCTGTGAGTTTAATCGCGATGGGGATGATACCGGTTAACATCTGGT
>JBCCYM010000005.1:0-55940 GCA_039190005.1 Pseudomonadota bacterium | reverse complement strand
TCCGCAGTTTTACTTCCGTACCACGGATGTGACTGGTGCGGTGAGTTTACCGGAAGGTGTTGAGATGGTGATGCCGGGTGATAACATCAAGATCGAAGGTGAATTGATATCACCGATCGCGATGGAAGAAGGGTTGCGTTTTGCGATTCGTGAAGGTGGACGTACGGTAGGTGCCGGGGTCGTCTCGAAAATTATTAAATAGGTCAGCTTAGGGTGTTAAACCTGTTATAGTATCGGAGAAAAATAATGGCTGAAGATAAAACGAAGCAAGTGACAAAGACTGAAAGCGGTTCAGAAACAACTGTTGCGAAAAAAACGAAAACAGTAGAAAAGCAAGCTGAAGTGAAAGTCAGAAAAGCTAAAGTTGTTAAAAAAGTAGCTGCTGATAAAAAAGAGGCTGCTACTGCTTCTGAAGAAAGTGATAAAGCGTCAAGCGCAACGCCTAAAGTTGCTAAAAAAACGCCTAAGGCAAAAGTAGCGACAAAACCGGTTAAAAAACCGGCAGCTAAGGTTGCAAAATCTATCAATGCCGGTCAACGTATTCGGATTCGTCTAAAAGCTTACGATCATCGTCAAATTGATATTTCAACCGCTGAAATTGTGGAAACAGCAAAACGTACCGGCGCGCGTGTGCGTGGTCCAATTCCGCTACCGGTCAAGAAAGAACGTTTTACGATATTAATTTCGCCGCATGTGAATAAAGATGCCCGTGATCAATACGAAATTCGTACCCATAAGCGTTTGGTTGATATTGTTGAACCAACCGATAAAACAGTTGACGCTCTAATGAAGCTGGATTTGGCTGCTGGTGTTAATGTTGAAATCAGTGTGGGGCAAGCTTAATAGAGAGGTTGTATTATGAGTCTGGGACTAATTGGTCGAAAATGTGGTATGACGAGAATCTTTGAGGAAGATGGTTCTTCAGTGCCAGTAACCGTATTGGCAGTTGAGCCAAATCGTATTGTGCAGATTAAAAATCATGAAGAGGGAAAAGGACAGTCTGTTCAAGTAACAACAGGTAAACGTCGTCATTCGCGAGTCACCAAGCCTTTGGCAAAACATTATGCGAAGGCAAATGTTGAAGCGGGGCGTGGTTTATGGGAATTTAAATTAACGGATATTGATGAAGCATTAAAAGTTGGTGGTGAAATAAACGTCGATATTTTCGAAAATGGTCAATACGTTGATGTGGCTGGCACCAGTAAAGGTAAAGGTTGGTCAGGCGCGATTAAACGCCATAATTTTTCTTCTCAACGTATGTCGCACGGTAATTCTTTATCACATCGCGCGCCAGGGTCGATAGGTCAAAACCAAACGCCGGGTCGCGTATTTAAAGGGAAGCGTATGGCGGGTCAATATGGTAATAAACGTTGTACGATTCAGAATCTGAAAATCGTGCGTGTCGATAGTGATCGTAATTTATTGCTCGTTAAAGGCGCGGTACCTGGTGCTAAAGGTGGTAATGTCATTGTCAAACCAGCGGTGAAAAGAGGTTAAACATGCAATTTAATACATTTGATAAAAATACAAGTATTGATGTTTCTGACGCTGTTTTTGCGCGTGAGTTTAATGAAGGTCTGGTTCATCAAGTGGTGACAGCCTGTTTAGCAGCAAAACGCGCGGGTACGGCAACACAAAAAACGCGTGCTGAAGTGACCGCGAGTGGCCGCAAGCCCTGGCGTCAAAAAGGAACCGGTAACGCCCGTTCCGGAACAGTAACTAGCCCAATATGGCGCAGTGGTGGTGTGACCTTTGCTTCTAAACCACGTAGTTATAAACAGAAAGTGAATAAAAAAATGTATAAGGCGGCCATGTGTGTGATGCTATCAGAATTGGCGCGTCAGGATCGTTTGCTTGTCGCCGAAGAATTTACTGTTGAAGAAGCGAAAACCAAAGTATTGGCGACAAGACTGAGTGAGTTAGAATCTAAGAATGTGCTTATCGCGGTTGAAAATTTTGATCATGATGATGTGGCTTATCAGAATTTATCTCGAGCCGCGGCTAATTTGCCAAATGTGCAAGTGCTACGTGCGGCAGACATCGCGCCTGTTGCCTTGCTTTCTCATCAGAAAATATTGGTTACGGTTGGCGCGATACGTAAATTAGAGGAGAGATTGGCATGAGTCAAGAACGTTTAATGAAAGTATTGTTGACACCACATAACTCTGAAAAAACAACGCTTGTTGCTGAAAAATACCGTCAATTTGTGTTTAAAGTGTTGCCTGACGCCAATAAAGTTGAAATCAAACAAGCCGTTGAAAAGCTTTTTAAAGTCAAAGTTGATCGTGTGCGCCTTTGTAATATCAAAGGGAAAGTAAAGCGCCATCAACAGGTATTGGGTCGACGTAAACATGAGAAAAAAGCGTATGTGTCTTTGGCGGAAGGGCATGATATTAATTTTATGAATTTGAGTAAGAAGTAGAGGAAATTATGGCAGTTGTTAATACAAAGCCAACATCGCCGGGTCGCCGTTTTGTTGTTAAGGTTGTTAATCCTGATTTACACAAAGGCGCGCCTTACGCACCGTTATTGGTGCCGAATAAAAAAACCGGTGGTCGTAATAACCAGGGTCGTATCACCACCAGACATATTGGTGGTGGACACAAACGGCATTATCGATTGGTCGATTTCAAACGTAATGATAAAGATGGTATTCCAGCAGTTGTAGAACGCTTAGAATATGATCCTAACCGAAGTGCGCATCTTGGTTTATTGCGTTATAACGATGGTGAACGTCGCTATATTATTGCGCCTAAAGGCTTAAAAGCGGGTAATCGTGTCGTTGCCGGTGAAGATTGTGCGATCGCGGTGGGTAATTGTTTGCCCCTGCGAAACATTCCGGATGGTACGCGTGTTCACGCTGTTGAGTTGAAGCCACGTAAAGGTGCTCAGCTTGCTCGGAGTGCTGGCGCCAGTATACAGATTTTAGGTCGTGAAGGTGAGTATGCTATTTTGCGTTTGCGCTCAGGTGAGCAGCGTCGGGTATTGTTGAAATGTCGCGCGACGATAGGCGAAGTAGGTAACTCAGAACACAGTTTGCGTAAACTTGGTAAGGCTGGTGCGAAACGGTGGCGTGGTGTTCGTCCAACAGTTCGTGGTGTGGCTATGAATCCGGTAGATCATCCTATGGGTGGTGGTGAAGGTCGTACCTCTGGTGGTCGCCATCCGGTTTCACCCTGGGGTGTGCCGTCTAAAGGTAAGCGTACTCGTCACAGTAAACGTACTGATAAAGATATTATTCGTCGGCGCAAGAAGAAAAGATAGGTTTAATTAGGAGAAGATAATAAAGTGTCTCGTTCATTGAAAAAAGGTCCTTTTGTTGATTTGCACTTACAGCGCAAAGTTGAAACGGCACAGGCGACTAAAAGTAAAAAACCGATTAAAACTTGGTCGCGTCGCTCAACCGTTGTGCCGGGTATGATAGGTTTAACTATCGCCGTGCATAACGGTCGTAGCGCGATGCCGATATTGATAACAGAAAATATGGTTGGCCATAAATTAGGTGAATTCGCGGCAACGCGCACATTTAGAGGCCATGCTGGCGATAAAAAAGCGAAAGAGGGTAAAAAATAATGGCTGAAGTTAAAGCACAAGCAAAATATCTTCGTTTTTCGGCGCAAAAAGCCCGATTAGTCGCGGATCAAATTCGCGGTATATCCGTGCTTTCAGCATTGGATTTTTTGGCATTTAGTCCAAAACGAGCGGCGAAACCGATCAAAAAAGTGTTAGAGTCTGCTATTGCCAACGCTGAGCACAATCATGGTGCCGATGTTGATGAGTTGAAAGTAAGCACTGTTTTTGTTGATGAAGGACCGACATTTAAACGACAGAAAGCGAGAGCCAAAGGGCGCGCGTCGAGAATTTTTAAAAGAACATGTCATGTAACGGTTAAAGTAGCCGGTGATTTGGGAGAAAATAACTAATGGGCCAAAAAGTTCATCCAGTAGGTATTCGTTTAGGTATTACCGCGACCTGCCAATCTAAATGGTATAAAGAAGGGCGTGATTACGCCGAAACACTGCATAGTGATATTTTAATACGTAGTATGCTGAAGAAAAAATTGGCCACAGCGGGCATCAGTCGTATTGATATTGATCGCCCTGCTCGCGACGCCAAAATCACCATTCATGCCGCTCGTCCAGGTATTATTATTGGTAAGAGTGGTCGCGATATTGAGTCTTTACGCCAAGCCGTGACGAAGCTCACAGGCGTGCCGGCTCATATTGATATTAAAGAAGTACGTAAGCCAGATATCAACGCGTATTTGGTCGGTGAAAGCATTAAACAACAGTTGGAGAAACGTGTGCCTTGTCGTCGGGCGATGAAACGCGCTTTGGCAAATGCGATGAGACAAGGCGCGAAAGGTGTTAAAATTAACATTGCTGGCCGTTTGAATGGTGCCGAGATCGCGCGCAGCGAATGGACGCGTGAAGGACGTGTGCCTTTGCATACATTTCGTGCCAATATTGATTACGCACTCGTCGAGGCGCATACGACCTATGGTGTTATTGGGATTAAGGTATGGGTATTCACGGGTGAGGCAAGTGATGAAGAACAACAGCAAACGCCGTCTAAGCCTAAAAAAGTAAGACGTAGTAATACCGCACAATTATCAGAGGGTTAAACGATGTTACAACCAAAGAGAACAAAATTTCGTAAGCAGTTTAAAGGCCGTAATCGTGGTAATGCTGGGCGAGGCAATAAAGTCAGTTTTGGTGAATATGGCCTTAAAGCGACAGGACGCGGTCGTATTACATCTCGGCAAATTGAATCGGCTCGTCGCGCGATGACACGTTATATTAAGCGTGGTGGAAAAATATGGATTCGTATTTTTCCCGATAAACCGATTAGTAAAAAACCGTTGGAAGTGCGTCAAGGGAAAGGGAAAGGGAATGTTGAATATTGGGTAGCACAAGTGCAACCTGGTCGGATGTTGTTCGAAATAGAAGGTGTGCCGGCTGAAGTTGCTCAGGAAGCAATGCGTTTGGCTAGAAATAAGCTGCCTGTCTCAAGTATGTGTGTAAAGAGGGCGATAATGTAATGAACGTCAATGATTTAAGAAAAAAATCTCAGTCTGATTTGCAGCAGGAGCTTCAGAATCTGTTGCGCGAACAGTTTAATTTGCGAATACAGCGTGGTACTGGTCAATTAACGCGTCCACATTTATTGAGACGAGTGCGTCGTGATATTGCCCAAGTGAAAACCATTATCAACGAAAGTAAAGGTAATAAGTGATGTCAGAACAAAAAATACAGCGGACACTGTCGGGAAAAGTACTCAGTAATAAAATGAAAGATACCATTACTGTTTTGGTTGAACGACGCATGCAACACCCACTCTATGGTAAATTTATAAAAAAATCGTCAAAAATACACGCGCACGCGCCGGATAATGATTGTAATATCGGTGATGTGGTGAAAATTAAACAAATTAGACCTGTTTCAAAAACAAAAGCTTGGCAGCTTGTTGAGGTGATGACACGTAGCGTTTAATTTAATTTAGAAAAATATTGATTTATTAAGAGAAAATGCTACTATATTGCCCTCTAGTTTTTGGGATGTTGGAAAAGCAAGATAAAAATAAGGTTATTGAACAATGATACAGATGCAATCTGAACTAAATGTTGCTGATAATAGCGGTGCTCGTCGCGTCGAGTGCATTAAAGTGCTTGGTGGCTCACATCGTCGTTACGCTAATATTGGTGATGTCATTCGTGTAAGTATCAAAGAAGCTATTCCGCGTGGTCGGGTGAAAAAAGGTGATGTGATGTTCGCGGTGGTTGTGCGCACTAAGAAAGGCGTTCGCCGCGCAGATGGGTCATTAATCCGTTTTGATTCCAACGCGGTGGTATTGCTGAACAATCAAAAACAAATGATTGGTACACGTGTCTTTGGTCCAATTACGCGTGAATTGCGTGATAAGTTCATGAAAATTATTTCTTTAGCACCTGAAGTATTGTAGAAGGCAAACAGATTATGAAAAAAACAAAAGGGTTTAAAGCGAGTGGTAAAACACGCCTAAAACAGGGCGATGAAGTGATTATTATTGCTGGCAAAGATAAAGGTAAACGCGGTCGTATAAAATCAGTCCTGCGCGACCAAGATCGTGTGATTGTAGAAGGCTGTCAGATGATACGTAAGCATGTTCGGCCTAACCCAAATGTCAATGAACAGGGTGGTATTGTTTCTAAGGAAGCGGCTATTCACATATCAAACGTTATGATTTTTGACGCAACCGCGCAAAAAGGACGTCGCATTGGTATGAAATTGACTGAAGAACGTGGCAAAATACGATGTTATCGTGCTGATAACGAATTAGTAGAAATTGAGGCATAAGTTTATGGCGAGGTTGCAACAACTTTATCGAGAAAAAATAACGCCAGCATTGGTTGAAAAGTTTTCTTACGGCAGCGTGATGCAGGTGCCGAAAATATCTAAAGTCACGCTTAATATGGGTGTAGGTGAAGGCGCGCGAGATAAAAAAATGATTACCGGCGCCATTGACGATATGACTAAAATTGCCGGACAAAAACCGGTTGTCGCTAAAGCACGTAAATCCATTGCTGGTTTTAAAATTCGTGATGGCATGCCGATTGGTTGCTCGGTGACACTGCGTGGTCAACGTATGTATGAGTTTTTAGATCGTCTTATCTCAATAGCACTGCCTCGTGTGCGTGATTTTCGCGGTTTAAATCCGAAGAGTTTTGATGGTCGTGGTAATTATAATCTTGGTTTAAAAGAACAGATTATTTTTCCTGAGGTCGATTATGACAAAATTGATAAAATAAGAGGCTTGGATATCGCAATTACAACAACAGCTAATACCGATGAGGAAGCGGCAGCATTATTGCGAGCGTTCAGTTTCCCATTAAAAGGGGGAGCAAGCTAATATGGCAAAAATGTCGATGAAACAACGCGAGTTAAAACGTGAAAAAACTGTTCAACGTTTTGCTGAGAAACGCGATAAATTGAAAGCTGAAATTGAGAAGAGTTATGCTGCTGGCAATACGCCTTGGGAGTTGCTCGATGAGCTGCAGAAACTTCCACGCAATGCCAGTCCATCGCGTGTGACACGCCGTTGTTATATATGTGGTCGTTCGCGTGGTGTTTATCGTAAAGTCGGACTTTGCCGCATACACTTTCGTGAGTTAGTTTTGGAAGGCAAGGCTCCTGGTGCGAAAATAGCAAGTTGGTAGAAAAAAAATAGAGGTTTAAATACTAATGAGTTTACAAGATCCTATCGCTGATTTTTTAACAAGAATTCGTAATGGTCAGGTTGCTGCTAAAAAATCAGTGACCATGCCATCATCGAAGCAAAAAATAGCTGTGGCTAAGGTGCTTAAAGAAGAAGGCTATATTATCGATTATGCTGTTGATCAAGCGGAGAAGAAGCCGATTTTAACCATCGAGTTAAAATATTATCGCGGTAAAGGTGTGATTGAACAGCTGAAACGTATCAGCCGTTCAGGATTGCGTATTTATAAAAAACATGATGAATTGCCAGAAGTCATGGGTGGATTGGGCATCGCTGTAGTATCAACATCAAAAGGTGTGATGACCGGTCGTGCCGCATGTGCTGCCGGTGTGGGTGGCGAAATTATTTGTACAGTGGCGTAAGAGAGAGGTTATCGTGGAATCGCGAATTGTCAAAAATCCGATAGAAATTGCAAAAGATGTGCAGATAAATATTACTGATCGTACTGTTGTCATCAAAGGACCAAAAGGTCAGTTAACGCATCAACTGCATCCGTTTATTGATCTGGTTCAAGAAGAGAATAGCTTGCGTGTTGTGGCGAAAGAAATTGATACCAAATCTCGTTCTCTGCTGAAAAAAAGAAGCACAGTCAACGCGCTGGGAGGGACTACCGGCGCCTTGATAAAAAACTGCATAAAAGGCGTTACCGAAGGTTTTAGTAAAAAACTTAAGCTTGTTGGTGTCGGTTACCGGGCGCAATTACAAGGCAAGAAGTTAGTGCTGGCTTTGGGTTACTCACATCCTATTGAATATGCCTTGCCTGAGAGCATCGACGCGGCAGTACCCAGCCCGACAGAAATCATGATAACGGGGATGGATAAACAGCTTGTCGGTCAAGTAGCCGCCGAAATTCGGGCATTTCGTTCGCCTGAACCTTATAAAGGTAAAGGGGTTCGTTACGCGGATGAAGTGGTTCAGTTGAAAGAAACGAAGAAAAAATAGTGGGATAAACAAGTGATATTAAATAAAAAGCAAACAAGATTGCGTCGTAGTAAGAAAACACGCGCTAAAATTAAAGTGCTGGGTAAGCTGCGCTTGAGTGTTTTTCGCACGCCACGGCATATTTACGCGCAAATTATTGATGACAAAAGCGGCACAACAAAGACTAGCGCCTCATCGGTGGAAAAATCTTTCCACGGTAAAAAGATGGGAAATGTCGAAGGCGCGAAAATTATCGGGCAATTGGTCGCCGAACGCGCAAAAGCAGCAAATATCGACAGTGTTGTTTTTGATCGTTCTGGTTATAAGTTTCATGGTCGGGTGCAAGCGTTAGCGGAAGCTGCGCGTGAAGCCGGATTACAATTTTAATTTGAGTAACGTTAAATGGTAGAACAAAGTACAAAACCGAGTGCAGAACAGCAAAGCAGTGATGCGATTACCGATGGTTTAGACAGCCGTGTTGTTGATATTCGTCGTACCACCAAAGTTGTAAAGGGTGGTCGTAATTTTAGTTTTTCAGCAACGGCTGTGGTTGGTGATCGTAAAGGTAAAATCGGTTATGGTCGTGGTAAAGCTAAAGAAGTTTCAATCGCTGTTCAGAAAGCGACTGAAGCGGCGCGACGTAATATGGTCACGATTAAGCTCAATAAGGAAACACTTTATTATCCCATCACCGCGAATCATGGCGCGACTAAAGTTTTCATGAAGCCCGCGGCACCTGGTACAGGGATTATTGCTGGCGGGGCGATGCGTGATGTCTTTGAAGTTTCAGGTGTGCATAATGTATTGGCGAAAATTATTGGTTCTCCTAATCCGTTAAATGTTGTCTTGGCGACAATTAATGGTTTGAAATCAATGTTGACACCGGAAAATATTGCTGCGAAACGTGGTAAAACTATCGCCGAAATTTTAGGTAAACAACATGACAGCGAATAAAAAAATCAAGGTAACACAGATTAAAAGTATTATCGGCCGCAATCAAAAGCACCGTTGTTGCGTCAAGGGTTTAGGCTTGCGTCGTATGCATCATTCCGTTGTTATTGATGATACGCCTTGTAATCGCGGTATGATTAACAAAGTGGCTTATTTGCTCAAAGTTGAGGAAGCATAATATGTATTTGAATACCTTACGCCCGCATAAAGGGGCAAAACACACTAGTAAACGCTTAGGCCGAGGCATAGGTTCAGGCAAAGGTAAAACCTCTGGTCGTGGTCATAAGGGACAAAAAGCGCGTTCTGGCGGTGGTGTGAAGGCGGGGTTTGAAGGTGGTCAAATGCCTATTCAGCGTCGCTTGCCTAAGTTTGGCTTTCGATCAAGAAAAGCGCTGGTGGCGGATGAAATTCGTACCCATGAATTGAATCGATTTGATGGCGAAGTGACGATGCAAACGCTGCGAGAATCCGGTTTGATCGGTGCTTCGGTAAAATCTGTCAAAGTTATCGCCCACGGTGATGTGGAAAAACCCTTACAATTATCCGGTTTAAAAGCAACGAAAGGCGCGCGTACGCTGATTGAAGCCGCGGGTGGTGCCGTCAAGGATTAGAGCTATGGCATTTTCTTCAGCGGGACAGATGGGATTATCAAAAACAGGTAGCGGTGAGCTTGGTCGTCGCTTGTTGTTTTTGCTTATCGTTTTGGTCATCTACCGTATTGGTGTCCATATTCCGGTACCCGGTATCAATCCGCAACGATTGCATGAATTATTTAACAATCAGAGCAATAATATTGTTGGATTGTTCAATATGTTCTCAGGTGGCGCGCTCTATCATTTCTCAGTGTTTGCCTTGGGTATTATGCCCTATATTTCCGCTTCCATTATTATGCAGCTGTTAACAGCAGTCGTTCCCAGTATGGAACAATTGAAAAAAGAGGGCGAATCAGGGCAGCGCAAAATCAATAATTATACCCGTTACGGTACGGTGCTGTTAGCAGCCATTCAAGGCTTTGCCTTTTCACGTGTGTTAGGCGGTAAAGGTATCGCCTTAGTGCCTGGTTTGAATTTTTACATTATTTCGACAATTACCTTAGTTGCCGGTACCGTATTTTTGATGTGGTTAGGTGAGCAGGTGACTGAACGAGGTATCGGCAATGGTATTTCCATGATTATCTTTTTTAGTATTGTCGCGCGTTTCCCGGCGACAATTGGTGATGTCTTGACGCAGGCACGCCATGGGCAAATACAAATGCTGACCTTATTGATTATTATTCTTGTCATTGTCGCGGTTACATTATTTGTTGTTTTTATCGAGAGTGGTCAACGGCGTATTAAGATCGAATCAGCCAAACGACAGCAAGGGCGCAAAATGTATGCCGCGCAAAGCACGCATTTGCCTTTGAAAATTAATATGGCGGGGGTGATTCCTATCATCTTTGCTTGGAGTTTGATTCTATTTCCAGCAACTATCGCCACTTGGTTGGCAAATACACCACATTTCCACTGGTTACGCAATGTAGGTTTTGTCTTGGAGCCAGGGCATCCCATATCAATTGCCATTTTTGTCGTTGGCGTCATCTTTTTCTGTTTTTTCTATACCGGTTTAGTCTTTAATCCGCGTGATATTGCCGATAATTTACGCAAATCTGGCGCGTTTATTCCAGGCATTCGCCCGGGTGAACAGACAGCCCGTTATATTGATCAGGTGATGACGCGTTTGACATTATTTGGTGGTATCTATATTTCAGCAGTTGCTTTACTGCCGCAGATTATTTCATCGGTTTGGCATGTGAACTTTATGTTTGGCGGTACGTCATTGCTGATTATTGTCGTCGTGGCGATGGATTTTATGGCCCAAGTACAATCACATTTATTGTCAAACCAATATAGTTCATTGATGAAGAAGAATAGGTCGTAGTTAAAAATAGAGTGGAAGAAAAGACATGAAAGTAAGAGCATCTATAAAAAGAATATGTAGAAATTGTAAGATTATCAAACGTAATGGTCAGCTTCGCGTGTTGTGTATTGATCCAAAACATAAACAGCGTCAAGGTTGATGAAATTATTTGATAATATATCAATATTTAGGTTGATTTATGTGGCATGGTCAGGTACTATCCATCTCCTTGTCGCTTGTAATAATTTAAAGAGGTAATAATGGCACGTATTGCAGGGGTAAATATTTCCGCAGGTAAACATGTTTGTATTGGTTTGACTGATATTTATGGTATTGGTCGCAGTCGCGCGCACAAGATCTGTGCGGACGCTGGCGTATCGCCTGATGTTAAAGTCAATACATTAGATGATGCTGCCATTGAAGCATTGCGCGCGGAAGTGGAAAAATACACAATTGAAGGTGATTTGCGACGTGAAACCTCAATGAATATTAAGCGCTTGACCGATTTAGGTACCTATCGCGGTATACGTCATCGTCGTGGATTGCCAATGCGTGGCCAGCGCACACGTACCAATGCGCGCACGCGTAAAGGTAGAAAAAAATGATAATTAATCAATCAAGGTAATGGGTGAAAATTAACTGTGGCTAAAAATACCAGTAAGACAAAAACAATACGTAAAAAAGCAAAGCGTCAGGTAACTGAAGGGATTGTGCACATTGCTGCGACATTCAATAATACAATGGTTACTATTACGGATCCGCAAGGTGGTACAATTGGTTGGGGAACTTCAGCAAAAAGTGGGTTTCGTGGCTCAAGAAAAAGCACGCCTTATGCTGCTCAAGTTGCTGCTGATAGTGCGGTAAGAAAAGCGATTGACCTTTATGGTTTAAAGTATGTAGATGTTCAGGTGAAAGGACCTGGACCGGGGCGTGAATCGGCAATTCGTGCACTTCATGCTGCGGGTGTTAAAATTAATACGGTTAAAGATATTACGCCGATACCGCATAATGGTTGTCGTCCAAGAAAGAAACGGCGCGTTTAATATCAGGGGAAAATTATGGCTAGAAACTTTGCCCCAAGAGGGCGACAAGAACGCAGAGAAAAACAGGATTTATCCTTATTCAGTGGGGTCACTTCACGTGAGTCAAAAATTCGTCACCAAGTTGTCCCTGGTGGTTTAAAAGGCACACGGCTTAGTAAATTATCCAATTTTGGCTTGCAGTTACGTGAAAAACAAAAAGTAAAGCGTATCTACGGTGTTTTGGAAAAACAGTTTCGTAATTTGTTTAAGAAAGCGGCACGTAAAAAAGGCTCGACCGGTGAAAATTTATTACAATTATTAGAGTGTCGCCTTGATAATGTCATCTATCAATCTGGTTGGGCGCGTACGCGCAAAGAAGCCAGACAGCTTGTTGGCCATAAAGCCGTGTTAGTGAATGGGCAGACTGTGAATATCCCTTCTTTTTCGGTAAGCGCTGGCGATGAAATCGCGATACGTGAACAGGCAAAGAATCAAGGGCGTGTTCAGGATGCCATTAATCTTGCTGAAAATCGTGGTGGGATTGAATGGCTTGAAATAGATCATAAGAAAAAAACAGGTGTTATAAAACGTTTGCCCGAACGTGATGATATATCACCTTCAATCAATGAACAGTTAATTGTTGAGCTGTATTCAAAATAATCAGAGTATTGTGTAGAGTATATTGGAAGTAGTTATTTTTAGAGAGGTTATTGATGTCGCGTAATCCAAATCAGTTTTTAACACCAAAAGAAATAAAAGTAGATCAAATTACCCCATTGCATTCTAAGATTGTGCTTGAGCCATTTGAACGTGGTTTTGGTCATACCTTTGGCAACGCGTTGCGTCGTCTTTTGTTGTCGTCAATGCCGGGTAATGCCGTCACAGCCATACAAATTGATGGCGTGCCGCATGAGTACAGTACGATTGAAGGGGTAGAAGAAGATGTTTTGGATATCAGTCTAAATCTCAAGAGCTTGGCTGTTAAATTACATGAAAAAGAAGAAACTGTACTCAATTTGAGTAAGAAAGGACCAGGTCTTGTGACCGCTAAAGATTTTGATGATAATCACGATGTTGAAATCGTCAATCCCGACCATATTATCGCCCATTTGAATGAAAACGGTTCACTTGACATGAAAGTGACCATTAAGAAAGGCCGCGGTTATGAACCGGCAAACATACGTCAGCTCGATGACGATAAAACAATCGGTGTGCTTCAAGTTGACGCGGTGTTTACACCGGTAAAACGGGTGTCTTATTCCGTGGAAAACGCTCGTGTTGAACAGCGTACTGACTTAGACAAGCTTATTATCGATATTGAAACCAATGGCACACTTGACGCTGAAGAAGCGATACGTCGCTGCGCGACAATTATGCAAAAACAGCTTGAGGTGTTTGTTGATCTGGAAAATTACGCCGTTGATGAACCTGAAAAAGAACAAAACGCCTTAGATCCATTATTGCTACGTCCGGTTGAGGATCTTGAGCTGACGGTGAGAGCGATTAACTGTTTACGTACTCAAGGCGTGCGCCTCATTGGTGATTTGATCATGAAAAGTGAGACAGATTTATTAAAAACACCTAATTTAGGCAGAAAATCAATGAATGAGATCAAAGGCGCCTTGCATGATCTCGGTTATACATTAGGCACGCCGATTGAAAATTGGCCGCCAGCGTACTTACAATCTCAGTACAAAGAATTGCAAAAAGATTTGAAAAAGAGAGAAGACCTGGATGGTGATGATGAAGATCAAGATCAAGTTTCTGAAGATCAAGCTGAAAATCTTATTGAAACTGATAAAACTGAAGACAAAGAATAAACAACTGGGGAATTATTATGCGACATCGACACGCGGGTAGAACATTAGGTCGTGAAAGTGCTCATCGAAAAGCGCTTTTCCGTAACTTGGTCATTTCTTTGTTTGAACATGAACAAATTAAGACGACTTTGCCGAAAGCAAAAGAACTGCGTCGTTATGCTGAGCCTTTAATCACTTTAGCTAAACAAGATACGGTGGCTAACCGTCGTTTAGCGTTTAATCGTTTGCGTAACAGAGCGGCGGTGCAGAAACTCTTTAATAGCATTGCCCCAAGAAACAAACAACGACCAGGCGGTTATTTGCGTGTATTGAAAAATGGTTTTCGTTTGAATGACGCGGCGCCAATGGCTGTTGTTGAGTTAGTCGATCGCGAAGTCCAAGTGGAGAGTACGGCGGCTGTCGCGAAAACAGAAAAAGCTAGTAATACCAAATAAAATAAATTAGAGAAGCGATTTTTCCTTGGATACCTGCTTTCGCGAGTGTGAAATGCTATCTCCCTGAATTCACTTAAGGATGATCTCTGAGTTGGTCGTAACGTGGTCCCTGAACCTGTCCAAAAGTGGCCCCTGAGCTTGTCGAAGGCGGTCCCTGAGCTTGTCGAAGGGCGTCTCTGTTTTTTGTACAGTTAAGTTTTAATAGGAGAATATTCTAATGGCTAGAATTATCGGATTTATTATAATCCTGTGTGTATGCGTAGCCGTCTTCGTTTGGTCAGTAAGCAGCTTAATAGATGTGATTTCTCGGCAAGATGCTATCAACGATTCTATTCCTACAACCAGCATTTCTGCTGAAAAAGGACAGGCTATTTCGCATCATAGACTTCTTGAAAGAAGACCACTTATAGTCGCGGCGCTTTCCAGTATACATATGTATATATCGTCTATTCTTGCCCTGTTTTTCACCTCTGTTATTCGTTTTTATACTAATTTGTTATGTAAATACATTAATGACAGCATTGAAAAGAAAAGACGTAACAAAAAATTATCAAAAAGCAGAAGATAAGTAATGTAATATGAAGCAACCTCTTTATGAGAAATTGCTAAGTTTTTCATAATAGTTCCTTAATAGTAACGCGGTAATTTTTTTCTTTTCCAGTAGTCTAAGTAGATTGCCAAAATTTGCTTCGATTTCAACGCGTACACGATTGGCGGCGGCATCAATAATTTTTTGTGAAGGAATAGACATCTTTTTTAAATCTGCCAGTGTTTTATCAATAAAGATGTGATCAACTGGACAGCTACAGGCTTGGGCGGTGTTTATCAACTCCTGACGAAACGTGGTGATCTGTTGATTCCAGGTTTCATTGTTTAATAATTCAGAAGCGCTTTTTTTATACAATGCCATAAACGCGAACAGAGGGAGGTTCAATGCTAATTTTGTCCACTGTACGGCTTGAATGTTTTCAATTAATTCAACCGCGAAACCGGCGTGCTCTAATAAAGCTTTTACTTTTTTACCGGATTGACTAACAGGGACATTAAGCCGTTCATTATGGTATGTGCCTAAAAGTATCCTGTTGCCAAAATCATGGCGGACAACACTGGGGGTTAATTGTGTTACTTTAATCCAGGAAGTGCCGCTTAGTAGTTCATGTGGTGAAATAGCGGCGATAATCGCTCGCTCAAAATCGATGCCGTTTTGTAAACTTATAACGATACCGTTGGTTTTGAGAAGATTATTGATCACGAGTGACGCGAAAAGACTTTTATTTTGTGCCGTCCTGGTGGTTAAAATAACAACATCAGCTTTTGGTAGGGTATCGGTATTGTTATACACTTTAACTGTTTTAATATTAAAAATTTTGCCATCAGCTTCGTGAACCGTAATGCCATCTGATTTTATCGCCTTATATGTGCTTCTCGCGAGAAAATGAATATCACAACCCGATTGCTGTAAACAAGCGCCGACATAGCTTCCCACCGCGCCTGTGCCTAAAATTGCTATGCTAATATTTTTTATATCTAATTTCATAATAGAGCTTATCATCAATATAGAACATACTAAAATTCACTATCATTGTTTCTAATTATACAAGCAAATCTTTTTTAATATACTATACTCTCGGCAATTAAATTTTTTGAGAGACAATTTTTTTAAATAATGAAAGAAAAAATAGCGAATAATTCACTATTTCCCTGGCTATTGGTGCTCTATGAAGTGGTCATTTATTTATCTATGGATGCCTATATGCCGGCTTTTCCGATGATTGCTCGGACATTTGGCATCAGCGCGAATATAACGCAGTTAACTGCTACGGTGTGGATATTAGGCGGTTTAGCCGTACAACTGATATTTGGTCCACTGTCTGATCGATATGGTCGCCGTCCAATTTTACTGTTTAGTGGTGTGCTTTATGTTTTTAGCACAATACTTTGCGCCTTCGCGACGGGGATTCATATTTTTCTGATTGCCCGTTTCTTTCAAGGCATGGCAATGCCAGCAATGTTTATCGCCGGTTACGCTGCCATTAATGAGTACTTTGATTCAAAAGAAGCGATTAGAATACTGGCCTTGATGCAGAGTGTGACCATACTTGCACCAGCTGTTGGTCCGATGCTGGGTGGCGCAATGTTATTGTTTGTCAACTGGCGATGGATTTTTATCCTGCTAGCTATTTGGAGTTGTTTAATGGTCATCGCATTATTTTTTAATATGCCTGAAACATTGCCGGTGCAAAAAAGAACAAATCGAATACATTTAGGGGAAATTATAAAGCAATATAAAACAGTTTTATTTAATTTAACCTTTATTATGTATGCGCTAACAATGTTCTTGCCAATTATCGGTTTAGTTGCTTGGATATTAGTTGGTCCTTTTCTCGTGGTTGATCATTTTCATTACAGCACACTTGATTATGGTATGATACAAGCGTTTATCTTCGCGAGTTATATTTTAGGCACAAAACTGGTCAGAAAATATGCCAGTGATCATCGCAATCACTTATTGATTAATTTAGGACTAAGCTGTTCATTTATAGGTGTGATAGCAGCAGTATTGATTGCTTACTTATTACCCAATGGACTGTTTTACTTGATAGGTTCAATTATGATGATTTTATTGGGCAGCGGTATCGCGATGCCAATATTAAACCGATTAACACTGGAAACCAGTGACGCGCCTATGGGTGTCCGCGTAACGATATTTTCAGTAATTCGCATGGGCTCAGGATTTCTAGGTACAATTTGTGTGCCATTATTTTACAACGGCACTTTGTTATCAACCGCGTTGATTATGTTTGTGTTTATTTTGATAGCTGTTGTTTTGCGGATATTTACACTATGCTTTGCTTAAGTTGATTGATACGTGCTAACATTATAATTTATAATAAATAAGATAGGATGTGTATAACTATGATTATAGCCGAACTAACCTATAAAAAGTCTCTAGATGAAGTAAACAAGTTTTTAGAAGAACACCGAAAATTCCTGGATAACTATTATAGTCAGGGTATTTTTATTGCTTCGGGTCCTAAGTATCCTCGTGATGGAGGGATTATTTTAGCGATGACTGATAAAGACAATATGATGCGGATCATCAAAGAAGATCCATTTTATTGCCAAGAAATCGCGGACTACAAAGTAGTTCAATTTGAAGCGAATAAATATTCTCGAACTTTTGAAGCAGTTATCAATGGTTGAGTTAATTATTCTCACGAAAGTGAGAATGGCTATGGAGAATTTTTTCAGCACCCCTGATAGGCTTCACTGCTTAACGCTTTAATGGTTTTCCTTTCTTCAGTAGCTAATACAATTTCCACCATTGTTTTATTTTCTATCCAAAATTCTACCATCTCAACAACGCCTAAACTGCGTTTGCGTACAGCTTGCCAACCCACACGTTTTGCGATCGCGAAAATTTTTTCGTAAGAACTGTTTATCGTCAGCAGAAAATGTATGCCGCTATATTGAGTTGTTTGTTGTTCAGAGCGAATAATCCGGAGTGTTTGATTCGCGGTTGCGCCGGGCATGAATACAATATTATTTGGCAAAATCTCGATGCCGGTACTGTAATTATCATCAGTGAATACCATATAACCACCTGGACACCAGTTTAATGGTTTACAAGTGCCTTGTACTAACTCTGCCAGTACCTCAGCAACATGGGCCGGATTATCGGCTGGAATAGAAATATGTATAATCAAAATTTTATCCTAATAACTTTTGTTTATGCTCATCGCAAAACATTCTTAAAAAAATACTGAAAACTGTTGAACAATAGATTACCTTGTTTCAATAAACTTAGCGAGAATTTACGAGTAACATGACTCAGCATTGTTGTTTTCACCAGCATCACATCAGTATGATTAGCGGAGAGTTTTTCAAAGAGTTTTTCGCTCTCAGAGCAAGGGATGGTATTATCATAAATACCGTGAATAATGAGAACGGCAGCTTTTACATTGCTAATGTCCCCCGATTGTTCCAGTGCCGCGTCCATTTCATCAACAATGTGTTGATAGGTTCGCAGAAAACGATGAGGTTGCTGAATTAAGTCGATATAGTTACAAAATAAACGCGCGTTTTCATCGCTGAGATGTTCAGCAAATTTTTTTATCCGCTTTAAGCTGTTGTGATCATGTAAATAATCAATAACGGCATTTAACGCCGCGTCAAGTTCAGGATCAATAGTATTTTGGTGCAACAACATACTGCGTAGACATAATAGACGGGAAAACCAGTCAATTTTTTTGTTCTCGCCAAAGGTAAATAATAGCGTTGAATAGTAACGGTAGGGCGAGCCCAAGAGTAACAGACAATTAATGTGATCGCGGATGTCACTATTAGCAATAGCGCGTAGCGCGTGACAACCGGAAAATGACGCGGTAAAAATACTCAGCTTATTATTGGTGCAATAATGATGATTAATAAAGGTCACCAAGCTTTGATGAATGTCCTTAATAGATTTTGTGCTTAAATTAAAATTTTTAATATCTTCATAAAGTGGCGCTAATACTTGGTAGCCCATTGATGCCAATATTCGGGAGATTTTAATAAGAACTGGTTCTCGATTGGCTGGTCGGCTCATGCCATGCATAAATACAATGGTTGCCAATGGCGTCTGATGGGGGTGATAGTGATCAAAAATGAGTTCACTGCCATCTGTTTGCATAATTGTGATTGTTTCGCGCTTAATCGTTTTATCAACACGGTTACACAGTAGTCGATAAAGAAATACGATGGTATGTATTTTAATATTCATGTGTGTCAATTTGTTTGGTAATTTTTGTTAGTAAACGATCGAAATTAGGTAAAAATTGAGGGAAAGACAGTGCCCCATAATTTTGTTTAATCTGCGCCAGGCGATGTGGTGTTTCAAATAAACAGGTTAACAGTGTGACAAGTTTATTTAAGCGTTTTATTTTATAGCCGAGTTTGTTGTTGATGACAAATCTAACATTTTCTTTTTCCCAGTCCAGTTGCGTGCTGGTGCAGTCCATTAAAATAGGTAAGCGTAATGATAAGGCTTCAAAGATGCTGGATGAACCGGTTTTGGTGATAATTAAATCACCGGCGAGCATAATATCGATAATTTTGTCAGTAAATCCGATGATATTTATTTTTATATGTTCAGGTGTCACAATTTTCTTTAGTTTTTTTATGATGTGTTTATTATGCCCCACACATACATTGAGGATGACCTGATGTTGAAGGCGCGTCAATATTTTAGTGTATGGTATAATTTTATGTGAACCTTGACCACCTAGCATCAAGGTAATAATTTGTTTATGGCGATCTATTTTTCTCGGTTGATGGTTGCTATTTAAAAATGATTGTCGCAGTGGGTAGCCGAGAAAGTATTGTTGTGATGGTGGGAACTGTATCTTGTTTAAATAGCGTTGTAATTCAGGTGTTTTTATGGCAAAGGCGCAGTACAGATTATCAATTTTAAATAGCCGGTAATTGTGGAAATAATTACGCGCGTCTAAATCACAGCTGACAAGCACAAAAGGACATGTTGTGATGGCCGCGAGCGCATAAGCGTTATAGAAAGCGACTAATGAGATAATCATATCCGGTTGGCGGTCACGATAAAGATCAGCAAAAGCAGCGATCATTCTTTTTTTGAGTATTGAACGGAATAATAATCCGCCCAGTTTTACAAATTTATTTAACAACCAGAAATGATTTTTGCGAATAAGCCAATTATAAACGACTTCCGTGTTTAATTCGGGTTTAATAGTTGAAAGCGGGTCTTTGCCTTTTATCAGATCAACGGTGACATTAAAGGTTTCAATTTCATATTTTTCATTAAAATATTCTAGAATAGCTTGCGTGATAGACTGCTGACCAGCGCCGCCATTGCTGGTCAATAGTAATAGTTTTGCTTTTTTAGTGGCTTTCACGGGCAAATGATCCGTATCGTTAGAAACCATACTCGCTTTTTTTGCGAATACTGGATAATGGAATCGTAATTTGGTCCTGCTGGACGGGGGGTAATTTTCGCCAAGCGTGTCCATAAATCATTTCAAATGTCACCGTCGATTGATTTTCTATTGTATCATTTAATTGGATCAAATGTTGTAAACCCAAAGCTTGATATTCTCGCTGTAGCAGCTGTTTATTGTGATATTCAAACTGTAATTGTTCAGTCTCCATCACCGGGTCGGTAAAACCAAGCTGTAACAGTTGATCGCCCAGATGATGCATGTCTATCAAATAGTGTCGATGATAAGCTTGTCGAACTTCTTTTAAGGTGTCCGGGCCGAGTGTTGAAAACAGTAGTAAGCCGTTTACTTTTAATAACCGTGAACATTCAGCAATAATTGGTTCAAAGTCGCCCCAGTATAACCCTAAATTGATGGTGATTAAATCAAAATAGTCACTTTTTACCGGTACGAAGCAGGCATTAGCAACCAGTGATAGCGGTTGCGTCATCACCGTGTTTTCAAGCATATTATGGCAGATATCAAGGCCGATAATCAAAGCTTGGGGATAGTGCTGTTGCAGTTTTTGGGCAAATATACCGGTGCCACAGCCGATGTCAAGAATAGTATCCGGCGTGGTTATCATCAGTTTTAATCGATCAATCATCGCTTCAGCGCTGACTTGCGCTAAATACACAGATTGATTATAATCATCTGCCACACGCGCGAATGTTCCAATTAATGCTGATTTCTGATCGTATTTTTTCTGTTTCACAAGCTTATGATGACTAATATTATACAAAAACTATTTTTCCCCCATTACTGTCTGCTGTGTCGGGAGCGCAGTGGGCAATCAATGGACTTATGCGTCAATTGCCGTGACGCGCTGCCTTATTTAAAATCGGCTTGCTATCGCTGCGCTAATCCGATAACTATTGACAGTGCTGAAAAATTACTCTGTCCAGATTGCTTAAAACGTATGCCTTATTTTGACAGCAGTTTCGCCCTTTGTCATTATCAAAGTCGCATGTCTTTACTGATTACGCGCTTAAAATTTCAGCGGCAATTGGCGTATGGCCGCGTTTTGGCTGATTTAATGGGTGAGGCTTGCGGTAGATTACCACGTCCGGATGTCCTTATTCCCGTGCCATTACATCGTCGGCGATTATGTGAACGCGGCTTTAATCAAGCCATTGAAATCGCAGCGCCCTTAGGAAAATACTTGGATATTCCGGTAAATCGTCATGGTTGCCGGCGGATACGTGACACTCAAGCGCAATCCACACTCGCTGCCAAGCGACGTCATGCCAATATCAAAGGCGCGTTTGCTGTTGTCGATCCCATACCAGCGCATGTTGCGATTATTGATGATGTGGTGACTACCGGTCATACGGTAAATGAGCTCAGTCGGGTATTGCGTCAGGCGGGCGCGGAGATTGTGCAGGTATGGAGCTGCGCGCGCGCCTAAACGTGAAAAACACTTGCAATAATTACAAACCGCAATAAAATAACACTCAGTACTGTTAATTTAGGAACATTGGATTATGTTAAAAGCCATCAAATACCTCATTTATACTATTATTGCCCTGATTATTATCGCGATTATCGCCTTTATTGTGCTGATCAATACCATTAATCCAAACCGATTTAAGCCAACCATCAGCAAACAAGTGTATCAACTTACCGGGCGAACGCTGCAATTAAAAGGCGATTTAAAATGGTCTTTATTTCCTTTCAGTGTCAAAATTAATGATGCTGTACTGAGTAACGCGCCAGGTTTTGGCGAAAAACCGTTTATTACCCTCAAACATGCTGGCGTGGGGATTAAACTTTTACCTTTAATATCAGGTAAACTGGATACATCGACAATTACTGTCAATGATTTAACCGTCAATTTAATGCGCGATAAAGCTGGTAAAAATAATTGGACCATGCAGCCCCCAGCGTCTACCGCCTTTGAACAAACATCGGCGTCAGTGGATCAGAAAACCGAGAAGCAGGAAACAAAAGACGACGCTAACGCGACATCAGCGGGCGGCGCGAAGAAATTTGATTTTTCGATACCGGCACTGAATGCGGAAAATGTGACGGTTAACTGGAGTGATTTACAAAATAATCAGTACGCGTCAATAAAAAATTTAGCCCTCAACGCTAAAAACATAGAGAGCGATCAAATGTTCCCGATTAATGGTTCTTTGGCCATTAATAGCAGTCAGCCACCCTTAACAGGGACGATAAATTTCCAAGCGCAGGCAAAAATTAGTCCACACACAAATGAGCACGCGTTTAAAGCCGTTAAAATTACCAGTAACTGGCAGGGGAAACAGTTGCCTCAAGGTAAAATGAGCGCCACGATCGAGGGCGATATTGTGATGACAGCCGATAGTTTGAACATCAGTGATTTGGTCATGACATTAAATCAAGATAAAGTAACCGGTAATTTAGATGTGAAGAATTTTAAACGACCGAATATCGTATTTAATCTCGCGTCTGATAAGCTCGATCTTGATCCCTATATTGAGTGGATGAAAAACATGAGCAATGACTCGGCAACAGCCTCTAAAAAACAAACAGTCACCGCGAATCGATCAACAGCGCAATCGACCGCGCGATCCACAACAACAGGTAACGCTGCTAACGATAATCAAGAATTGTTGCAACGTTTAAGAGAATTAACCATCAATGGTAAGATTAGCATCAAACAATTGATCGCGATGAAAGCGAAGATGCAGAATGTTAACGCCACGATTAAAGCCAATAATGGTTTAATCAGTATATCGCCTTTGAGCGCGAACCTTTATCAGGGGCAGTATCAGGGGTCTATACAGTTTGACGCGCGCGGGAATACACCTAAAATGAGTATTGATGAGAAACTCAAAGGTGTGCAAGTGCAGCCATTGCTTAATGATATGTATAAATTCAACCGCCTGTCGGGTACGGCAAACGCTGAAGTCAAAGTAAATAGCAGTGGTTTTGATCAACAAGCGATATTAAGCAACATGAATGGTAATTTTGCCTTTGCTGTCAATAATGGTGTCATGCGTGGTGTCAATATCGCTTATTACTTAAAAGTGCTTGAGGCATTGAAAAATAAAAGCTTGCCGCCCAAGAAAACCGGTAATGATACTGTATTCGCAAGTTTAACAGGTAGTGGTCCGATTCGACAAGGTGTGGTGTCTTCTGATAATTTGAGTCTGCTTTCATCCTTGGTCCATGTTAAAGGTGGTGGACAGGTTAATTTGCCTAGACAAACCGTTGATATGCTCATCAATGTCAAGGGCGCTAAGAGTTCATCCTCGTCACCATCATTGCCGGTAAAAATAAACGGTACTTTTGATAAGCTCAGTTTTCAACCTGATTATAAAGCGGTGTTGAAATTGCTGGTGCCCAATGTTCAAGATGTCGGTAAGAAAATTATTGGTGGCGAAGGCGAAAAAAGTCTTCCTGGTCGATTGTTAGATATTTTTCACTGATGAAAAATGCCTCGTCATTCCCACGCGCAGGCAGGGTCCTTCGGCAAGCTGAGGATAAAATCGAGGAGCAACATGTTTGTGCCTGTAGTTTTTTCTCCGGATTGTACCCTGAGCTTGTCGAAGGGACGCGGGAATGACGGAGAATTAGCGATAAATGAATTAAAATTGTGACTAATTTTCTTTTTGACAGAGCCAAAAAAAGTATTGTTGGTGGTGTGAATTCACCGGTACGTAGTTTCAGTGCCGTGGGCGGTACGCCTGTATTCATAAAGCGAGCCAGCGGTCCTTATATTTATGATCACAATGACCGTTGTTATATTGATTACGTTGGTTCTTGGGGGCCAATGATACTTGGTCATGCCCATCCGCAGATTATTGCCGAAGTTCAACAAGTTGCCACGCAGGGTTTAAGTTTTGGTGCCGCCACCGAACGTGAAATTGATATGGCAGAAAAAGTCATCAGTTTGATGCCATCTATTGAACGGATTCGTTTTACTAACTCCGGGACTGAAGCAACTATGACGGCGCTGCGCGTAGCGCGTGGTTATACCGGGCGGAATAAAATTATTAAATTTAATGGTTGCTATCATGGTCATGAAGACAGTCTGTTGGTTAAAGCCGGTTCGGGTGTGGCAACCTTGGGTTTGCCGGGTTCGGCTGGTGTGCCTGAAGATGTGGTTAAGCATACCTTGGTTGCTGAATACAATGATCTAGATCAGGTAAACGCCTTATTTGCCGAGTATGGCGATGACATTGCCGCGGTTATTTTTGAACCGGTGGTGGGTAATGCTAACTGTATCGCGCCTCAAGCAAATTTTTTATCGGGTCTAAGAAAATTATGTGATACTCATGGCAGTCTATTGATAGCTGATGAAGTGATGACCGGTTTTCGTGTAGCGCTTGGTGGCGCGCAGGAGAAATATAACTTTACCCCGGATATTACCACCTTGGGTAAGATTATCGGAGGCGGGATGCCGGTTGGCGCCGTGGGGGGGCGTCGTGAAATAATGAATATTCTCGCACCAGTGGGACCGGTTTATCAAGCTGGCACACTGTCGGGAAATCCGGTGGCAATGGCTGCCGGATTAAAAACATTGCAGTTGATTAGTGCCGACGCCAATTTTCATCAACGTTTGACTGAGCAAGGCGAAAAATTAATTCAGGGCATATTAGATCGTGCCAAACATTACGGCATTGCCATGAATGGTCGGGTTGAAGGTGGCATGCTCGGTTTCTGGTTTGGTGAAAAAATGTTGACGAATTACAATGATATTAAAGCCTGTGATAACAAGCGGTTTGCGCGATTTTTTCATGCCATGCTAGAGCAGGGGATTTATCTTCCGCCATCAGCCTACGAAGCTTGTTTTATATCAGCGGTGCATGATGACGCAGTGATTGAACAGACAATTACAGCAGTAGATCGTGCTTTGCAGATGGTGGATTAAATTTCATGGTAAATAAACAATATTACATGGGTATTATATCTGGCACGAGCGTTGATGCCGTTGATGTCGCTATTATTGACTTAAAAGATAAAATAGATTGTGTTGCCACACACACGCATCCTTTTCCATCATCGTTACGACAATCTGTATTAGCATTAAGCCACGGTACCGCAGCGATTGAAGATTTAGCGCGTACCGATGTTTTATTGGGACGATTATTTGCGGAAGCTGTAAATACTATATTAAATCAATCTGGCATAACTGCCGGTGATATTCACGCGATCGGTAGTCACGGGCAAACAGTAAGACACTATCCGGATAATGATATACCATTTACCACGCAAATAGGTGACCCAAATACTATCGCGGCATTAACTGGTATTACTACAGTTGCTGATTTTCGCCGTAAAGACCTTGTTTATGGTGGTCAGGGCGCGCCACTGGCACCGGTTTTTCATCGTCAATTGCTTGGTCATGACCAAGCGTATGCTGTGGTAAATATTGGCGGTATGGCTAATATTACTTATTTACCAACCGATCCGCAGCAGCCTATTTTAGGCTTTGATAGTGGTCCGGGTAATGTGTTATTAGATAGCTGGTATCATCAACATCATGAAGGGTATTTTGATAAAGATGGCACTTGGGCAGCGAGTGGTAAAATGAATGATAAATTATTGCAGCAGTTTTTAGACGATAGTTATTTTAAGCGTTCACCACCAAAAAGCACAGGTCGTGAATACTTTAATCTTAATTACTTATCACGTTATTTAGATCAAACCGATGAGAAATTATCACCACAAGATGTGCAAGCAAGCTTAACCGCATTAACGGCATTGTCGATAGCAAAAGCAATTCATAACTATGTTGGGACAGAAATTGAAGTAGTCATCTCCGGTGGTGGTGTTTACAATAATCATCTTATGTCATTGTTACAACATTATTTATCCCCTTGTTCGGTAAAAAGTATAGCCGACTATGGTGTTGATCCAGATGCTGTCGAAGCCATGGCATTTGCCTGGTTTGCGGCACAAACACTTTCCAAGTCAAAAATTGATTTAACAGCTATTACCGGTAGCCGACAATCAGCCGTATTAGGCGGTATTTATTTTTCAGATAGTGAGCAATAACAGCTTGATGAAAGATTAAGTTTGAAATATTTTAATTTATTCCAGCAATATTAAAATTTTGTTCTATAATAAAACTGAAGACGGTTATGTAAGTTAAACAAAATAAGGTATAAACAAAAAGCCCTCAACTGAGGGCTTTTTGTTTATCTTACTTAAAGTCATCTCGTCATTCCCGCGAAGGCGGGAATCCAGGAGAAAAATGTTTATGCCTGTGGTTTGTTCTCTGGATTCCCGCCTTCGCGGGAATGAAGGGGAAAAGTGCGAGTTAGTTTTATTCAACACCTACCTCATAGCATTTGGTTTATTTTTGAAATAGCTATATAATTCAATTTAATCAAATTAGAAATTTAATTAGGGATTAAAATGCATCATTTTTCCAGCCAAGCTATACCACTTATTGAGTATTCAATACAAGAAATACAAAAGACTTTCAAAAATAGAGTGATGACTATGTTTAAACTTGGAAGCTTAGGCACACACGGCGATTTCTCTTTATGCAGTGATGTTGATATCGCAATCATGCTAGATAATATTTTAGAATCAGATGCGGATGTCATGAACACATTATGGGAGAAGTTAAAAAAATCAAAATATGATTATGCCAATAGATTATCTGTGTTCTGGTCGAGTTATCATACCCATGATTTTGCAAATGGAAAAGGAAGATTTCCAGCCTTAGATAGACTCGATTTTATCCGACACGCTGTTATATTATCGGGTGAAGATCGCCGATATCGCTTACCTGAACCAACAGCGGAAGATTTAATTATCGAAAGTGCTGAATTCATGTTGAGTTATATGTTGAGTGAAGAAAAACGAATTGAACTCACGCGAAATCCACAAATTATTTTAGAAAAAGGCTCACGCTATTTCACTAAATTTGTGTTATTTCCGGTGAGACTGATTTTTACTATAGATTATCCGAATACCATTGGATCTAACAAAGATGCTGTTAATCATTTCAATCAAAGCTGGAAAATAGCGCTAGCAGAAGAAGTTTCTGAGATCATCAATGTTGCCTATAAACTGAGAAATACCGATCCTAATCAAGTTGTCGATTATAATGTCGAACAGATAAAGATTTTTTTACCCAGATTATATCTTTATTGTTTAAACAGATACCATAAAGCTATTGCTGATATATCCTGTTCTGACGATGAGAAAAAAAGACTACAGGAAAAAATACGAGCATTTAAGCAAAAAATCACCCTGGCTATATAATAATTTTTCAATCAATGGTCATATCAACCGCTTTTGCGATACCGCGTAAAGACCGCATCATATCGGCAAACATGGTTGGGCTAATGGCTTGTTGCGCGTCAGACACTGATTTATCAGGATCAGTATGCACTTCTACCATAATGCCATCCGCGCACACAGCCATTGCCGCGTTAGCCATCGGTGCTACCGCGTTTCTAATGCCGGTGCCATGACTGGGATCAACAATAATGGGAAGATGAGTGAGTTCACGCAATATCGGCACGGCCGCAATATCAAGTGTGTTACGACTATGGGTTTCAAAGGTTCTAATACCGCGTTCGCATAAAATGACATTCGGATTGCCACAGCTTAAAATATATTCAGCCGCTAACAAAAATTCGTTGTAAGTGGCGCTTAAGCCTCGTTTCAAAAACACCGGTTTTTTTGCCTGTCCCGCGGCTTTTAATAAATTATAATTTTGCATATTTCTGGCGCCGATCTGCAAGATATCAACATATTTTTCCAACAAATCAATATCTTTAGCATTCATGACTTCAGAGATACAAAGTAAATTATATCGATCTGCCGCTTCACGCATATAGTGTAAACCGACTTCGCCTAAACCTTGAAAATCGTAAGGTGATGTCCTCGGTTTGAAAGCACCGCCTCTTAATATGCTGGCGCCATTGCTACTCACTGCTTTAGCAATGGCTAGAATTTGTTGTCGTGATTCAATCGCGCAAGGTCCGGCCATGACAGTAAAATGACCGCCGCCGATTTTTTTATCTTTAATGCGAATAACCGTTTGCTGTGCTTTGGCATCTTTGTTTGCCAAGCCAAATTTTGTCTTCAGTGGTAATATTTCTTTTACCAATGGGAGATTGATAAATCCTTTTATATCGGTATTTTTATCCACACCTTTGACGAGTGAAATGGTTTTTTGCGCGTTTTCGTTTGAAATAATCGCTTCAAAACCCATAAATTTTAACCGCTGCTGTAGATTTTTTATCTCATCATTTGTTGCTTGATTATCTAGAACTAAAATCATGGTTATGTACCTCTTGGATCAATTTGTTGTGCTAGTTGTGTTAATTCTTTGGTAGTCGCTCGCGCGGCAATGGCTTTAATGAATAAAGAACCGACCACAAAACCATCAGCGCAGCTTAATGCCGCCGCCGCGGTTTTTTTATCTGAGATACCAAAACCAGCAGCGACAGGTAAATGAGAACATTGTTTAATCTGTTGTACCTTGTCCTGATAATTATCCGGGAGACTGCGTTTAATGCCGGTTGTGCCATTACGACAGGCGTAATAAAGAAAGCCACTTGATTTCTGGCCGATGCGTTGAATGCGATCAACAGCTGTTGAGCTTGCAATCACAGAGATAGGACTGATATTGTACTGCTTGCATTGATTAAAATGATCATCAGCTTCTTCTAAGGGTAAGTCGACAACTAACACGCCATCAACACCTGCTACGCGTGCTTTCTCGTAAATATTATTGTTAGCAGCATTTAGCAAAGGATTGTAATAGGTGAACAATATAATCGGCACGTCAATGGTTTTTTTTATGTTTTGAATCACTTCCAATACTGTATTAATGGTAATATTTGCTTCAACACCTTGCTGCATCGCCGATTGGATAACCGGACCGTCCGCAATGGGATCAGAAAAAGGCACGCCAATTTCTAGCAAGCTGACACCACCTTGTACCAAGGCAATGGCAGCGTCTTGAGTAAATGCTAAACTACGTTGACCCGCAGTAAGGTAGGCAATAAAAGCGGGTTTTCGCGCAAATGTGTATTCGATTTTATTCATAATAAACCTTTGGCAAGTAATGCCGGCAAATCTTTATCACCGCGACCGGAAAGATTGATGACAACACAATCTTCTTTGGCAAAGTGTTTAGCGTTGTTAATATAATAGGCGAGGGCGTGTGATGATTCTAAGGCGGGGATGATGCCTTCTGTTCGCGATAATAATTCAAACGCGTGTAAAGCTTCTATATCCGTTGCTGAGGTATAATGTACTCTATTTCGCGTGTATAAGTCCGCGTGTTGAGGGCCAATCATTGGGTAATCCAAGCCGGCAGAAATGGAATGGGTTGGCGCGATTTGACCGTGATCATCTTGTAATAAATAGCTGTAACTCCCATGCAGTACACCGGGTCGACCACCTGAGAAACGTGCCGCGTGTTGACCTAATTTTGTGCCATGACCGCCACCTTCAACACCTACTAATTTAACGCTTTCATCATTTAGAAACGCGGAAAAAATCCCTATGGCATTTGATCCGCCACCAATGCAGGCAATAATTGTGTCCGGATTTTTACCAATCGTATTTTTACATTGTCGCTTGACTTCATCACCGATGACAGCTTGAAAATAAGCTACCATTTGCGGATAAGGATAAGGACCTAAGGCTGAACCAAGACAATAATGCGTATTGGAAAAAGACGCGGCATAGTCGCGCATTGCCGCGTTGACGGCATCTTTGAGTGTCTTGCTACCACTATCAACGCTGATAACATTTGCGCCCAGCAGCTTCATTTTTTCGACATTGGGTAATTGACGCTGCCTATCAATTTCCCCCATATAAATATCACATTGCAAGCCAAAATGAGCGCAGGCGGTGGCAGTGGCAACACCATGCTGGCCGGCACCGGTTTCAGCAATGACTCTGGTTTTTTTCATTTGCTTGGCTAATAAGCATTGTCCTAACGCGTTATTAATTTTATGCGCGCCGGTGTGTAATAAATCTTCACGTTTTAGAAAAACCTGTGGTCCCTCGCAAGCCTGGCGAAAATTTTTTACTTCAGTTAAGGGTGTTTCTCTGCCAGCATATTGTTGTAATAATGTGGTTAATGTGTTTTTAAACGTATGGTCTGTTTTAACGCGCTCGAATTCATCGGCTAACGCTTGCATAGCCGTAGCCAGCAGTTCAGGCATAAACATGCCACCAAAATCACCATAATAAGTTTTTGACTTGTATTCAGTATTCATCGTCATTGTTTGCGTGCCATCTTAATAAATGCTTCAATGCGTTTAGCTGATTTTTCACCAGGTGTATTTTCTACACCGGAAGAGGTATCAACAGCGTAAGGATTTAGTTTATCTATCACCGCGGTGACATTATCAGCATTCAAGCCACCGGCAACGAAACATCTGAAATTTTTTAGATAGGGTATGATTTTGTCAGTATTTATTTGAGCGCCTGAACCACCTTTCAAACCATCAAATAACAGGTAGTCGCGTGTGGTGTTAAATGATTTAAGCACAGTTTGATCAGCATTTATGATATCACCATCGGGATTGACATGTAATACATAAATGCGTTGTATGGTTTGTGGCAAAAGGTGATATTGCTGTCGTGCAATATCACCATGTAATTGAACAGTATTGATATTTGCTGTAGCACATATTTGTTGCATAGTGTTGAGGTCTTGGTCAACAAATACAGCGACAGGTTCGGCGCCGCCTTTTCTAGTCGCAGCTGAAATATCAATCGCGTTATTTAATTCAATATACCGTTTTGATTTGTGATAAAACATCAAGCCAATATAATCGGCGCCCATTTTGGCTGTTTGATACGCTAAAACCGCGTCTTTAATGCCACATATTTTAATTTTTGTTACTGCTTTCATGATTATGATTTTATTTGTTTAATAAATACATCAGGCTGATCGCTTTTTACGAGTGCCTCACCAATCAGTGCCGCGTCAAAGCCGGCAGCTTTAATACGTTGGACATCATCAAGGTTTCGTATACCGGATTCAGTAACTTTTACGACATCCTCAGGCATATTTTTAATTAAGTTGATGCTAGTGTTGAGATCAACATTAAAAGTGGTTAAATCACGATTATTAATGCCAATAATTTTCGCTTTCGCTGCTAGCGCTGTATCGAGCTCTTGTTGATTGTGTACTTCAACCAAAGCATCTAAACCATAGTCGCTAGCCATTGATAATAATGATGCTGTCTTTTCTTTAAGGGCTGCGACAATCAGTAAAACAGCACTGGCACCGGTGGTGACAGTTTCGATAATCTGTGCGGCATCAATAATAAAATCTTTGCGTAATATCGGTTGTTGCAAACGACTTGCCACGGTTTTTAAATCATCAAGCGAACCATTAAAGTACTGTTTATCGGTAAGCATGGAAATGGCATCAATACCGCCATTGGCATAGGTTTCTGCCAGAGAAATAGGGTCTGCTATTTGGGCTAATTCACCTTTTGACGGCGATTTGCGTTTGATTTCGCCAATAATTGATAATCCAGCTTTGCTCAAAGCGGATTGAAACTGTTTTTGATATAAATGGCTATGACCACGGGTGATTTTCTCGGCTGACAAATCACCATGTGTTGCTTCTAGCTGTTGTTTTAATTGAGCAACTTCTTTATGTTTGTGTGCTAAAATTTCTTGTAAAATATTAGGCATAGATTTTTCTCTCATTTCTAAATGATAAATATTCTTTTAGATGATTTAATAATTTGGCAGCCTCGCCATCACGATGTTTCTTTCGCGCTAATGCAATGCCCGTATCGATATCATCGGTAAGTCCATACAGATAATTTGCCAGACCGGCATTTAAAATGAATGTATCAGCAATGGGGCCGGTTTTCCCCTGCAATACTTCTGTGAGGATTGTTGCATTTATTTCCGCGCTATCACCACGCAAATCATCAAGTGTGCATGATGAAAAGCCATAATTTCTTGGTTCCAAAATAAAAGCATGTTGTTTGCCGGCATTAATTTCAATGATCTGTGTGCGACCCATGCAAGTGATTTCATCAGTACCCTGACCATGAAAAACTAAGGCGCGTTTAATATTTCTTTTGCCTAAGACATCACTTATTAATGACAGTAATTCCGGTTTGAAGACACCAATCATGAGAAAATCCGCCCGCGCTGGGTTTAGTAATGGTCCGAGGATATTAAATACAGTGGGGACCTCGAGTTTCTTGCGTATCGTTTTTAATTTTCCTAAAGCCGGGTGGTGATTGGGCGCAAAACAAAAGCCAAAATTGCAGTTATCAATGCTATTGGCAACCTCCTCGGCACTGAGATTCATAGTAATGCCTAGTTTTTCTAGCACATCGGCTGAGCCGCATAGAGAAGTTGAAGCACGATTGCCATGTTTCGCGATTTTAACACCACAGGCAGCGGCTAAAATAGCGGCGCCTGTTGAAATATTAATGGTATGACAGCCATCGCCACCGGTGCCAACAATATCTAGTACTGGTGTTTTAGGATGCACTTTAATCATCATCGCCATTAAGGTGTTGCTAATGGCATCAATTTCGCTAGCTGTTTCACCTTTAGCGTGTAATAACGCCATAAAAGCGCCAATTTGTATGTCATTATCACTGTCTATTAATAAATGTATTGCTTCTTTCATTTCAGTTGCGGTCAAATCCTGACGATGAATTAATTTTTTAATATATTCTTTGAGCATAACGCGGTTTTTTTACTGACAACGTTGAATAAAGTTGTGTAACAGTTTATTGCCATCCTTGGATAAAATGGATTCCGGATGAAACTGCACACCAAAAACAGGGTAGTGTTGATGATTGATACCCATAATCAAACCTTCATCATTTTCAGCATTGATTTGTAAGCTTTCGGGCAGACTTTCTTTATCAACGACTAATGAATGGTAACGCGCGGCCACAAATGGTAAGCGCATATCCTGGTATAGTGTGTTGCGGTTATGAAAAATATTACTGGTTTTACCATGCACAATTTCTTTGGCATGCATAATTTTTCCACCGAATGCTGCTGCAATGGCTTGATGCCCAAGACATACACCTAATAGAGGAATATGACCGGCAAATTTTTTAATAAGGTCAATGCAAATACCGGCATTTTCAGGATAACCAGGTCCCGGCGATAAGATAATGGCTTTGGGCGCTAGTGCGCTTATTTCATCAAGGGTGATTTTATCATTGCGATATACTTCAATATCACTAGTAATCGGCGCGAGCAGTTGATATAAGTTATAGGTAAAACTGTCATAATTATCAATAATAAGTATCATATATTTTCTCCCATAGCCGATTGAATGGCGTGTAATGTCGCGCTAGCTTTATGCTGTGTTTCATTGGCTTCCGTTTGTCCATGCGAATCAAATACAATACCGGCGCCCGCTCGTATTGAAGCGGTATTGTTTTGCACTAACACAGTGCGAATGACAATACAGCTTATGAGATTATCCAGGCTATCAAAGGCGCAAACAGCGCCGCCATAAATACCGCGACGTGATCGCTCTAATTGATCAATAATTTCCATGGCGCGAATTTTTGGTGCGCCACTCAATGTGCCGGCGGGGAAAGCAATTCTCAAGGCATCCATGGCGCTTAAATTTTGGTGTAACTTACCTTGGACTGTCGAAGAAATATGCATGACACGACTATATTTTTCAATTTCTTTTAATTTTACCACCTTGACCGTGCCGGGTTCGGCGACGGCGCCAACATCATTGCGTGCCAAATCAACCAACATCATATGTTCAGCGACTTCTTTATCATCTGAGAGTAGTTCCGTGGCTACCGCTTCATCATTTGCTGGATTGCTTCTCGGACGTGTGCCAGCAAGTGGACGAGATTCAATTACACCATCTTCAACAGTAATTAATTTTTCCGGCGAGGCGCCCGCGACTGTAAAATCATCTGTTTCCAGATAAAACATGTATGGTGAGGGATTGCAAAATCGTAAGGCGCGATAAATCTCAAATGGATGACTAGCAGTTTTGATGCTGAATTCGCGTGATAGTACCACCTGAAAAATATCGCCGTTTATAATATGTTTTTTAGCTTGATCAACAATAGCACAATAATCTTTATCAGTTATATCAATGGCAATATCCGCGGAGCTGTTTTTATGTTGTGATACGGCGCTATGTTGCTGTGTTGTTGCCTGAGAAATTTTCTCTATGATGTTGTTTATTCTATCGGTTGCCGTTTGATAAGCATCTTGAGGATTGTCATCACTGTTTATCACTGTAGCGATGATCACTTTGCCGGTTTGATGATCAAACGTAATGGTGTCACGATAGAATCTGAATAAGATATCGGGCATGTTATTTTTATTCTCATGTCGATCAGGAATGGTTTCAACTAAACGAATGGCATCATAAGCGATATAACCCACCATGCCACCGGCAAATTTAGATAAAAGGTGCGCTATTTTAGCTTTTAGTTTTTGCTGATACTGTTTTAATATCACAAAAGGATCAGCCTGCAAATGCTTTTTATTAGCTTGTTCTGAGATAGTAATCTGATTGCCAAATGTGGTAATGGTAATCAGTGGATGAATAAAAAGATGCGAATAACGCCCTGTATCTTTTTCTTTAGGTGACGATTCCAACAGCGTAATATCTTTTGTCGATTGCGCTAAAGCTAAATAGGCAGTCACCGGCGTTATTTTATCACCGGCTATTTCTTGATACACCGCTATGCGCTTATGTTGAGCGGTCAAGCTCGCAAATTGATCATAACTTAATTTTTTAAACATAATTTACCCTTTTATTTGTATCTTTGTAATATTACATAGATACAAACGATTGTCAAGTGTTTTTTTAACTTAGACGCGAAAAATTTTTAAGTTATTGATTTTATTTGTATAAATAATTGTTTCTAACAAATTCTAGACTTTTTGGGTTTGTTTACGCATAATAGAAGCAAATTTGATTTAGTGTTAATGCGAAGAGGAGAAGTTTTATAATGTCGGTTAATTTAAGATTCTTATTTATTTATGGCCCTTGTATAATAGCAGCACTTGCTGGATTATTATTTGGTTATGATGTCGGTATTATCTCTGGCGCCCAACTTTTCATTGAACAAAGCTTTCATACAGACAATCAAGTACTTGGTACAATTGTGAGTATGGTGCCATTAGGTGCTTTTATTGCGTCGATAGGTTGCGGGTATCTTAGCGATATATTGGGACGTAAAAAATTACTCATTATTACCGCGGTGTTATATATCATTGGCTCGCTTCTATGCGCTTATGCTAATATTGTATCTGAATTGATCATTGGCCGATTTATTCTTGGTTTGGCAGTTGGCTTAGGTTCTTTTTCTGCGCCGCTCTATATTGCTGAAATTTCCCATCACCGTTATCGCGGAGCAGCGGTGACACTCAATCAATTAGCGATTACTTTGGGTATTTTACTCTCATATGCGATTTGTTTCATTTTTACACCGACGCATCAATGGCGTTATATGCTCGGTATCGGCATGATACCGGCTGTATTATTGCTGATAGGGGTTTTATTGTTGCCGCAAAGTCCTCGCTGGTTAGTTAAGAAGGGCATGGCTCATTATGCTCGCAATGTATTACAAAAAATTTATACAGACATTGATATTGATTCTGAGTTAGAGAATATCAAAAAAATGTTAGATACACCTAAAATGACATTGTCGCAAATGTTGCGCTCTCGTTTTATGTCGGTAATATTCTTGGGTATTATGGTAAGTGTTCTTACTCAGGCTGTTGGCATTAATGCAATTATTTATTATGCGCCGAAAATTTTTAAACTGGCTGGTTTTTCTAGTAACGCCCATGCCATCTCCGTTACTGTGCTAGTTGGAGTAGTTAATTTTGTATTTACTATTATTACAGTTTGTGTGATTGATAAACTTGGACGGCGTAAAATGCTGCTTAACGGTGTTGCCGGTATTTGTTTAAGTTTATTGATACTGACCGTTGCGTTTTACATGGGAATAGGCAGTTCACTATGGCTTACTTGGATTTGTTTATTTGCGGTTTTATTTTTTATTGCTTGCCAGGCGCTCAGTACTGGGCCGGCATGTTGGCTTATTCCTTCAGAAATTTTTCCAATTAAAATACGCGGAACTGGCATGGGAATAAGTGTTGCTTTTAACTGGTTAACCAATGTGATTGTCGCCTATTTATTCCCCATTATACTTGGACATTATGGGGGTATGACGTCTTTTGCCATATTTCTTGTGATTGCTATAATAGCATGGATTAGTTTTTATAAGTACGTTCCTGAAACTAAGGATATCTCGTTGGAGACAATTGAAACTAATCTGCTATCTGGTAAATCATTCCGTCATTTGGGTCGTTAAATACACTTAGCTTGACATTTCTTTTAAGGGAAAGCTAACTAGTTAGCTGTGATCTTGTCGCGCGACTGCGGTTTTTAGGTTTGATAAAGCACCATTCAATTATGAGTCATAATATTCTATTAATTTTCAGTGCCTTATTTGTCAATTTACTGGTGGTGATGAGTCCCGGTCCAGATTTTGCGTTGATATTTAAAAGTGTATTGCTTCATGGTCGTCGTGCAGCATTAATGAATGCATTAGGCATTGCCACCGGTATTATTTTTCATAGCAGCTATATTATATTTTTATTGCCTTATTTGCTGCGCTACAGCCATACGGTGATTACATTGGTTCGTTATTTTGGTGCCGCTTATTTGTTGTATTTGAGTTGGCACGCGGTTCGTGCCGCTTCCAAGCCACATCACACGCAAGTGAATAAAGTTCAACATGCCGCTCAGGTAAATCCTCAGCATCGCCGTTTTTTTGTTGAAGGCTTACTTTGTAATGTTCTCAATCCAAAAGCGGTATTATTTTATATCAGTATTTTTACCACAATTTTTGCCAAAAATTTTCCGCTACAGCTTAAATTATTAGCCGCTGTGTTAATGTGGATGACCTGTTTAGGCTGGTTTTGTTTTTTAAGTATTTTATTAACAAGACCTGGACTTAAAAAACGTATTCAGCGGATTGATAATTTTTATCGGTATGTCCAATACGCAGCGGCTATCGTTTTTCTCCTTTTTGCTGTTTTGCTTTTGTTTATTACGTTATAATAATGTTTAATCAGGGTTGTCGTTCTTGCGATCTTCCGAAAGAAAGATTGGAATGACAGTGAAGCGTGTGAATATACAGAAGCTAAAATGACAGCACTAAAAAAAATCACAGCACAGGCAAAGAAGTTATGTGAACAGCTTAAGCGATATAATTATCATTACTACGTGCTCGATGATCCGCTGGTACCCGACGCGGAATACGATCGTTTGCTTAACGCGCTAAAAGCAATTGAAACAGACTATCCGCAATTAAAAACACTCGATTCGCCAACGCAACGTGTGGGTGGTGAGGCGCTGCGAACTTTCGCGACCGTCGCCCATGTCGTGCCAATGCTGTCTTTGGAAAATGGTTTTAAAGCAGACGATATTATTGCTTTTGATGAACGGGTGCGTCGTTATCTTAAAGAGGAAAAGATTGCTTATGTGTGTGAACCCAAACTCGATGGTTTAGCCATCAGTCTGATTTATAAAAAAGGCCTGTTGGTACAAGCGGCAACAAGAGGCGATGGTGTTGTTGGTGAGGATGTGACACAGAATGTGCGTACAATCAAAATGCTGCCACTTAAATTGCGAGGCGATTATCCCGATATTTTAGAGGTGAGAGGTGAGGTATACATCAGCAAAACTGATTTCGCGGCATTAAATAAACAGCAACGAAAACAGGATAGCAAAATTTTTGCCAATCCACGTAACGCTGCAGCCGGCAGTTTGCGTCAGCTTGATTCACGGATTACTGCCAGTCGTCGTTTGAGTATTTTTTGTTATGGTTTAGGACAAGTTTCACTTGCTGATTTTGCCGCGACACATAGCGCGATGCTTAACAAACTGCAAAAATTGGGATTTCCTACGCCGCCAGACGCGAAATCAGTAGTTGGTATTGATGCCTGTTTACAATATTATGATACCTTATTACGGCAGCGTGATCAGTTGGCCTACGATATTGATGGTGTGGTCTATAAGCTCGACCGCTTTGATTGGCGTGAACAAATCGGTTATGTTGCTAAAGCGCCGCGTTGGGCAATCGCGCATAAATTTCCCGCGCAAGAAGAATTAAGCCGTATTTTAGATGTGGCATTTCAAGTCGGACGCACCGGTGTGCTGACGCCGGTAGCAAAGCTTGAACCCACCAATGTTGCCGGCGTGGTTGTCAGCCATGCCACTTTGCATAACATGGATGAAATTGAACGTAAGGATATTCGTGTTGGTGATACGGTTATTATTCGTCGCGCCGGCGATGTTATTCCTGAAGTCGTGGCAGTGGTAAAAGAAAAACGTCCGGCAAAAACACAAAAAATTCACTTGCCAAAATGTTGTCCCGCTTGTCAGTCAGAAGTGATGCGAGTGGAAGGGGAGAGCGCGGCCCGCTGTCAAGGTGGCTTGTATTGTGTGGCGCAGCGTAAACAAGCGATTAAACATTTTGCTTCACGTCGAGCGATGGATATCGATAGCTTGGGTAATAAGTTGATTGATCAATTGGTTGATAAACAATTGATCAAGCATGTCGATGATCTTTATAAATTAACCCTAACGCAGCTCTGTAATCTGGAAAGAATGGCAGAGAAATCGGCGCGTAATTTATTAGAGGCTTTGGAAAAAAGTAAAAAAACAACATTGTCACGGTTTTTATTTGCTTTAGGTATTCGCGATGTTGGTGAAGTCACCGCTGATAATTTAATGAACTATTTTGGTGAGTTGGCTAAAATCCAACAAGCTGATGAAGAAAAACTTTTGCAAGTGCCTGATATTGGACCGGTTGTAGCGCAGAATATCAGTCATTTTTTTAAACAAGCGCATAATCTTGAGGTTATTGATTCGCTTATTCATTTGGGCGTACACTGGCCAAAAGTTGTGGTGAAGCAGACAGTTGATTTACCCTTGGCAGGACAACGTTTTGTGTTAACCGGTACGCTGGCACATTTTACCCGTGAGCAGGCCGCTGAAAAATTAACAGCATTAGGGGCTAAGACAGGCGCAGCCGTTTCTGCCAAAGTCACTGCCGTGATTGCCGGTGACAATCCGGGTTCAAAACTGACTAAAGCGCGAACATTGGGTGTTAAGATAATGAATGAAGATGATTTGGTGGTATTATTGAGTGATAAGTAATATTATACCCTTCGACAAGCTCAGGGACCACCCTTCGACCCTTCGACAGGCTCAGGGCAAGCAGGCTCAGGGACCGTCCTTTGACAGGCTCGATATATAGATAGATGGCTGAGCTTGTCGAAGCCAAAGAATGCTTTGGGAAGGCTTGTTATGCTTTTTGACGAGTTCAAGGAGCATGCGATTAAATAGTGAGGTAATATGAAACTAGATTTATCTTCTTTAGAAAAAGCTTTGTTTTCACTTGAGCAAGCTTTAAGCGAATATAACCAGCGCCCGGATGATTTTATACGTGATGCCTGTATTCAGCGCTTTAAATATAATTACGAGCTATCCTGGAAACTACTCAGACGCTATTTAGCAATGATAGCGGTGGCAAACATCAACATGGCTGCGCTTTCTTTTTCTGATCTTATTCGTGTCGGTAGTAAAAGAAATTTATTGCTCTCGGATTGGTTGGTATGGAAAAACTATCGTGTGGCAAGAAATAATACAATCCATGCTTATAGTTCGAAGAAAGCCGAGGAAATTTTTGCTGTGATTCCTGATTTTTTCAAAGACGCTCAGTTTTTACTGAAGCAATTACAACAACGCGTTGCATTTATCGGAGGTGTAATTAACAATGTCAAATCTTCAAAATAAAATTATATGTATTACCGGTGCCAGTAGCGGTATTGGTGAGTCTTGTGCCATTTTATGTGCCGAGCATGGTGCTAAATTATTGTTAGTGGGGCGGCGTGAAGCACGCCTGAAAGAAGTTGCTGAAAAATGTCGACAGAAAAACGCGGCAACTGAGATTCATATTATGGTACTTGATGTCCAAAAACAACAAGCAGTACAGCACAGCTTTGAAAATTTACCAGATAGCTGGCAAGCGATTGATGTGTTAGTTAATAATGCCGGATTATCTAAAGGACTGGACGCGCTTGATGTCGCGGATATTGCCGATTGGGAGCAAATGATTGATACCAATGTGAAAGGTCTATTGTATTTGACTCGCCAGATATTACCGGGCATGAAGCAACGTGGTCAGGGGCAGATTATTAATATTGGTTCTATTTCCGGACATATAACCTATATTGGTGGTTCAGTCTATTGCGCGACTAAATTCGCGGTACGAGCAATTACCAGAGCGTTACGCCAAGAATTATTAGCGTATAGCAATATCCGAATAAATCTAGTCAGTCCAGGGATGGTGAATACTGAATTCAGCAATGTGCGTTTTAAAGGTGATCAGGCGCGTGTTGATGAAACCTATCGTGGTTTTAAGCCACTTGTTGCTGAAGATATTGCCAATTCAGTGCTATTCTGTATGCAGCAACCAGTGCATGTGAATATTGAGGAGATCATTGTCATGCCAACTGCGCAAACACAAGCGGGTGCGATGGTGCATCGCCAGGAATAGGAATGTATTATGCTGGATAAACTTGCGAGTTTAACACCTGAAGTTGTCAATATTGTAAAACATAAGCATACTGAATATCCTGGATCAAGTTGCTACCATGACCATCAAGCGCAGGGGACTTATTTATGTCGTCGTTGTGGTTTGGCACTTTTTCGTGGGGCCGATCAATTTGTTTCACATTGTGGTTGGCCGAGTTTTGATCAAGCCATTGCTGATCATGTCGATAATCTGCCGGATAATGATGGTGAGCGCGTTGAAATTGTTTGTCACCGTTGTGGCGCGCATTTGGGACATGTGTTTTATGGTGAAAAATTAACTGAAAAAAATCAGCGTTATTGTGTCAATGGTTTAGCAATTGAATTAATAGCCGATATTGACGTAATGGATACCACAGAAGCCATTTATGCTGGTGGATGTTTCTGGGGTATGGAATACTATTTTGAGCAGCTTGATGGCGTTTTAAAAACAGAAGTTGGTTATACCGGTGGCGCGGTATCCAATCCGAATTATAAACAGGTCTGTTGCGGGAAAACTGGTCATTTTGAAGCAATACGCGTACTGTATGATCCTAAGCGAATGGATTACCCGGCATTAACCCGTTATTTTTTTGAAATTCATGATCCCACTCAGCAAGATGGCCAAGGACCGGATCTTGGCACCCAGTATTTGAGCGCGATTTTTTATTTTGATGATGAGCAAAAAGCGATAGCCGCCGAATTAATTAAACAGCTTGAAGAAAAAAATTATACCATCGCGACCCAATTGTTACCAGTAAGCATATTTTGGTCAGCTGAAGCATATCATCAACACTATTACGACAAAAAACAACAACAGCCGTATTGTCATCGTTATACCAAACGGTTTGGTTAAATCTCAGCGGTCCCTGAGCCTGCTTGCCCTGAGCCTGTCGAAGGGTTGGATCCACTGTGCGAGCATCCTATCCTTTCTGGCAAGCGCGTCTAATCGGTATGATGTGCTTTATAGTAAGATTTTAAAACGGCATTTATCCGTGTCTGATAGCTTTTGCCTTGAGACTTGAACCATTCGAGAACTCGATGATCAATTCTAAGCGTCACGCTATCTTTTGGCACAGGTAGTTCTACAGTTGCTTTTTTAAAAAAGCTATCATCCAATTCAGATGAGTCGGAATAATCAATGGCTTGATCTTTCAAACGGTCAATCCGTTTTAAGTCGCTTTTGATAGATTTTTTGCTCTCTTTCATTGGCTTTCTTCATTGAAATAATACGTTTTTCACCATAATCTGCTCGGTCATCTTCAAATGTCACTGTTTGACCATCAAATACAAAAGCGGCATCATGAAAATCTAAACCATGCTTGTTTATATTTGAGCGATTTTTAGCATTATGCCAAGTAAGCTTTATAATATAATTATGCCTACAAAATGTAACTACTTCAAATAATTTCTATTACTTTTGGCTAATAAAAATATTCAGAGAAAATCACAAAGTTTGCTGATAGGCCTGCCAAGCACGTTCGCGGTATTGTTGCGCCATTTTTGCCGGTTGTTTGTCATGAATAATGCCACGTCCGACAATTATCATATCACTGTATTGTTCACCAATCACATATTCTGGCGTGAGATAAGCTTGTCCTAACGCGTCTTTTCCCGGTTCCAGTTTGACACCCGGTGTCATGTGAATATAAGTCGGATCAGCCATTAATTGCTGTTGGCAAATAAAGCCGATAACAAAATCAGCATGTTTTTTGGCTAATTCAATATTAGCTTGTACATAATCATCGCTGAAGAAATTATTGCTTGAACTCATCTGCGCTATCAGCAGTAATCCGCGTTGCAATGGTTGTCCAATTTTTTTAAGACCATCAATAATGCCTTCACCAGGTAGAATATGGGCGTTGATAATATCCGCCCAGTTACTGATCGTATAAATACCGTGTTGATATTGATGGCTGACAGTATTGCCTATATCGGCAAATTTCCGATCTTCAAAGATTAAAACTTGGTACTGTTTGGTATATTGTATTAGCCGTTCAATGACTGCTGGTGAGAAATCAGTGAGAATATCAATGTGGGTTTTAAGCACAGCAATATGTTCACCAACTTGCTCGATAAGTTTAAAAAGTTCGCTGGAGGTGGTTAAATCAGCGGATAAGGCCAGATTGCTTTTTTTTTCGGCAATCATTTGAAAGAGCTTTTTAGCAGTGGTGTTTTCAGCAAGTTCGGCGCGTTGACTGAAAGGAAGATGCTTCATTTCGGTTGCGCTGCCTTAAGTTCAGATAGGGTAAAGACTGGGTGAACACGGTAGCCTTTATTAGCAAGATTGTCATAGCCGCCTTGCTCGCGATCAACTAAGACCACAATATCCTTTACCTTGAGATTAACCGTATCGAGCACATCAATTGTTTCAATCACACTGCTGGCAGTGGTGATCACATCTTCAATAATCACGCATGGCTCATTCGCTTTAAACACGCCTTCAATCATTTTTTTGGTGCCGTAATTTTTCGCTTCCTTACGGCGCATTACCATAGGGATTTGATGTTTCAATGATATGGCTGTGGCAATCGGTAGCGCGGTATAGGGAACACCACAGATTAGTTCTGGTTTTAAATCAGCAATCTTTTCCCACATTAAATCAGCAATTTTCTGCAAAATTTTAGGATAAGAGACAATAGGGCGCAGATCGACATAGATAGAAGATTTAAGACCACTTTTTAAGGTAAAATCACCATATTTGATAGCGTCAATAGCCTGCAATTGTTGTATTAAATCAGTAGACATGCTATTTCGTTGATAAGTTAATTTGTATTTGAAAAGAAATCATCCCATCTGCGTTCACAGACGGGATGAAAGAATAGTTATTTGCTGCTTGTAGTTGTGCTGCTACCGCTGCTTGATTGGCTACTTGTTGCAGTTGTGCTTGGGCTCGTTGAACTTGAACTGCTAGTACTTGTTGATGAACCTGCTGTTGCTTTGAGCTGTGCCAACACATCAGAAGTCACATCTTTAAAAGAAGCGCCATGTTGAAGTACAGCTTGTTTAACAAAGATGGCAGCAAGATTATCTTTCTTAGCGACCACAGCTAAAGCGTCATCCACAACTTTTTGTACTTTTTCTTGTACAGATTTTTGCATATCTTGGAAATTAGCTAAATCTTTCTGAAATTGCGCTTGCGCGGCTGTTTTTTGTTTTTCCAGAGCGGATTTTTTATCGCCAGTTGCTGTTTTAATTTCTTGATCAAGCTTTTGCATGCCTTGTGAAGCGGCACGAAGTTTTGCTTCCATAGGTTGCATTTGTGCTTGCATCTTGGTTTGAATTTGCTTCATTTCAGGTGATTGCGTGGCAACTTTCTGAATATCAACCAAACCAAAGTTTGAGCTACCCCCTGAAGACGATGATTGCATGTTACAACCGGCAAGTAATACGCCAGCGGCAAGTATAGCAATTACGGATAATTTTTTCATTGTATGTATTTCCTCATTAAATATGGATTAAGTGAATTAAGGCATAATTATAAGCGAATGAAATCTTTAATTCAAAGAAAAATTATAATTGTTATATTTCGTTACAATCGGTATTATTTTGCTTTGAATGAATTACAGGGGAGATTTTAATCCTACAAAACCGCAGTGGTCCCTGAGCCCGTCGAAGGGTGGTCCCTTCGACAAGCTCAGGGATCTCAGATTGATCTGGTGCAGTTTTTAGGTTAATACCAAACAATGCGACTGATTCGAGACAATGATAAAATACGCAGCGACACAAATGGCTGTGTGCTGGCTATTGGTAATTTTGATGGGCTACATAGGGGGCATCAAGCACTTATCAAGGCCTTGGTCAATAAGGCGCGACAATTAGCCGTGCCGGCGGCAGTCATGACATTTGAACCATTGCCGCGTGAGTTTTTTAGTCAGCAAAAACTGCCGCTAAGATTGACAAGCTTGGGTGAGAAAATAACGATTTTACGCCAATATGGTGTTGATAAACTCTTTTTGGTGCGATTTGATCAATCATTTGCTCAATTAAGCAAAGAAGCCTTTGTTGAGCGGTATTTGAAAAAAAGACTCAAGGTGAAAGGATTAATACTGGGGGAAGATTTTCGTTTCGGCTTTAAGCAGCAAGGCGACATCGATTATTTGCGACAAATGTTTCCACAGGCATTATCAATACTGCCCGTGGTCGCTCAGAATAATCAGCGGGTGAGCAGTACTGATTTGCGTCTCAGCTTACAGCGAGGTGATTTTAATCACGTTAAAACATTGTTAGGACGTCATTATTCGATATCCGGCCGAGTCATCCATGGTAAAAAACTGGGGCGTAAACTGGGTTTCCCAACCGCTAATATTCGCTTGTTTCATCGACAGCCGCCATTGGAAGGTATTTTTGCTGTTAATGTAAGTGGGGTCGGGAAACAGCGTTTAAACGGTATCGCTTATATCAGTCGACAAGCAACGCTACGCGATAAATACTACCTTCTTGAAGTATTTATTCTTGATTTTGATCAAGACATCTATGGTTGTCGCCTACAGGTTGATTTTCGTCATAAACTGCGTGGTGATGATAGCTTTGATAATCTGGACGCGTTAAAACAACAGATGGAAATAGATAATCAGGCGGCTCGGCGGTTTTTTGCGGGCGCCAGCTTGTGAATTATAGCTATTACCACATCATGTTTATATGAGGTAAACAATTATGAGTACACATGATAAAATAAAAGCAAAAGCGCTGAAACAGCCGAAAGTAAAAAAACATTATGATGAGCTAGATAGTGAATTTATGTTATTACGTACCTTAATTAAGGCGCGACAAGCTTCTCATAAAAGTCAGGCAGAAGTAGCTGAGATCATGGGTACTAGTACCTCTGTTGTCAGGCGACTTGAGACAGGAGGAGGAAAACAGAAATATTCTCCTACATTGGCTACATTGCAACGTTATGCCGAAGCAATTAATAAAAGATTAGTTGTTAAACTTGTTTCTAAGAGTAGTTAACTAAATTTACTTTTGTAAATTTGCCGGTTCATTTTGTCACCAGCTTGATGAGTATACTCTCATGAAGGCCGCAGTTGAGAAGGAGATACATTAATACAGTTCTTAGTGCCCATAATCCCACTATAACCTTGAGGGGCAACACATATATTTAGATCTTGCTCAGGAGGCGATACCATAACATCTTCAATATTTTGAAAAGTAGCGCCATAGAACTGGTCGTTAACATAAACCTTGTAATTTTTATCGTGTTGGTTTCCTTTCCAGGAAATAATATAGTGCATACCATTGTTATCGTCATCATGAATCGATTGTTTTAACTGTAATTCTTGAACAGAGCTGGGTTGACGCACATAGTTTTCTAAACTTCCCAGATATAGTTGTCCAATTACAGTTTTTTCTTTTATAGAAGATTTGGGAACAACAAGTTCAATAGACTGATAACGTCCTTGATGATTTAACGGTGTCAGGTTAATAGAGGATCTTGTCCAGCGGTGTTTTTCTTCTGAAGTCAGACTTATGCAATTATCACCTTTGTTATCGCCATCTGTATAGTTCACACAAATTTTGAATGGTGTATCGCCAATGAGTTGTTTATAGGTGACATACATGACTGGATTATTTTTTATACTTACATTTAAGTGGTCGTATAATGTGATATGATGTGGTTTAGAAATTGGGATGATTTGTCGCTTTATAATACGTAATGACGAACCACCATTATAAGCGTCATTGAAATCAAGTGAAATTTTTAGTCCGGGCGTATCGCTGAGAAAATTAATCGGAAGAATATCTTGTAGACCAATCGCGCTCCAAAAGCCATAATGTTGTCGAACGCCTTGAATATAATAATCTCTGCCAATGCCGGCATTAAAATCAGTTGCAAAAAAATTGTTTGTGCCATAGTCCAGATTATTTGAGTTTTTAAGATATGAGGGGGTAATTCGCCAAAAGCGCATTGCGTTTTTGTATTGCTGACTTGGTTTGTCATTTTCATTAAGATGATTAGGAGAAAGTATATCTGAAAAAGCAAATACCGCGGCAGAGATGTTCTTATTTGGCAGGAAGTGAAGATTACAGGCGACGCAGATATTTTGAGTAAATGTTGTAATAGTTCTCTGGGTGCCATATTCAATATTTGCTTCAGGATAACCCATAGATATAGCCTTATTTATAGTATTACTATCTAAGCTCCAATTTTCAATAAATACACTATTGGCGGCAAAAGCATTAAGACCATTGTTATTTTCGTAAAAAGGCGTTTCGCTCTTTAGCGCTGTAAAATACCATTCGATTTTTATCGGATAACCTTCCTCTTTTGAGGTTTTCTCTATATATCTCACAAATGCGGATAGATTTATGCTTGATTTATCATTGAGATAGAATGCTTCTTCATTAATAAAGTAACCATCAATATGATATTTTCTAGCAGCAGAAATTAACAAATCAGCGATGGGGTAATGACCCGATTTATTCAATGTTAGCATATAATCGAGTTGATTTGTTTCATCACTTCCACCATAGCTATTAGGCGAAAAAAAGATAGTTGCAAATATAGCTGATCCATTTTGATGTGCTGCCTTGATCCATCCTGGTGTGGGAATCAAGATTTGCCCTTCGTTTTCAGAGCCGCCAAAATAAACCAGTTTGCTAATATTATGCCAATTGTAGACTACTGGATTGTAAGTGTTGTATTTTAGTGTTTCCGCGGTTTGTTTCGTCACCATATTTAGCGGGGTTTGGCTGGTCGAAAACAATAAAAAAGGAACGACTCTAGGCTGTTTGTTCCAGCCGGAATGTAGTACAGGCAAGTTTTTATAGAATTGCGCGAAATCAGAGATGCTATTTTTGGTAAATAACATGCCGGTACAACCAACTGGTGGATTTCCATTCGCGTCAGGCAGACAAAAATGAGGGTTTGCTAGTGAATTGACTGTGGCATATGATGTGCTTTTCAGTAATAGTAACAGCACGAACAACATACACACATTAAACTTTTTATTCATATTTTTTAATTATTACTTTTACTATTTGATAATAATTATACCATCAGTATGAATTACAGTCAAAAGTTTTATAAGACGTGGGTGTGATTAAAATTACGGTTTTTAGGTTTATGTGGGATCTAAAGCGGACTGTCTTCTGCGCTCGTCGTTCGCGCGCCCTTTCGACAGGCTCAGGGACCATCACCCATTTGGATATTGTTTTTGAATTGTGAGAAAAACTCACTCATTTTTCAGTTTACTTTCCAGGTCATGCCCGCGGATAAAGTTGTAAATGCAACTGCAATGGGCGTAGTAGTTATTATATTGTTGCCAGGCGGACGCTGAGGGTTGGTCTCGATTGGCGATATAATAACAGCCCCATAATATCGCGTCTAAACTGCTATTATTGGGCATGCGACCTCGGCAGCCTTGTATATCATTGTGACTTAAATATTGGAAAATTTCATTTCGCAGTTGCGCGGTAGTTTGTTGTTTTAGCATCATATACATTGTTGAAAGTTGGCCGGCGCGGTCGCAACCGCCGGCACAATGAATATAGAAGACATGGGGTGTGTTATACCGCGTTTGCATCATAGTGGTTAACAGTTGTGCTAGATGAATATCATAACTGGGATTGCCGGGTTGTGGTGGTTCGGCAAGTAAGGAAATGTTGTCTTGTCTTTTGTAGAATTTAGAAAAGATTGGATTTGTCGGCACAGTACGCACACCAAAGACAGGCCAGGACAAAAATGTGCTTTGTTTAAAGGTGGTTGCCAGCGAACTTTTTTCCATGGCGACTTCATTTTGGTCATCGCCAATTAAATCAATATCAACAAAGACATAATTTTCCGGAAAATCAGCATCCAGTGTTTTCATTTTGGCCAGTAGCGCTTCGCCAGCGAATGATTTGCCAATCATAGGAATAGGACCTCGGAACAATAAATTGCCGGTTTGATGATTCTTTTCGATTAATTCAACATTAGCAAAGTGATTTGAAGCGGCGGTGGCAACGGAAAAAAAGAGTAGCGACAAGACTAATGTCAGAATGAATTTGACTCGCATGTTAATTATTTCTTTTTAAAACTGATAAAACATGATATCAAAATACATACGCCAAAAACGACATAAGCAATATACGTGGGCGTTGTCATGATGCCGAAAAAATAGCCGGCAATATCAAATCGTGCGATGCCAATTAATATAAAATTGAGACCACCAAGCAAAGCAATCACTTGAATAATACGAAGTAATATTTTGGACATGTTATATTCCTATTAAATTTTTGTGTTAATTTAGCATGTTTTCTGAGCAGTGGCAATTTTAATCCTTAAAACCACAGCGGTCCCTGAGCCTGTCGAAGGGCGGTTCCTGAGCTTGTCGAAGGGTTGAAAGGGGTTGTTTGGCTTCGACAAGCTCAGCCATCTTTATGTGTGGGTGTCCCTGAGCTTATCGAAGGGCGGTCCCTGAGCTCGTCGAAGGGTCGAAGGCATAAAAGGTTGCGCTCTCATCTTGCTGCTAACTGTAATTTTAAGCATACCTATTTCATCGTAGAACTCGCTATGTAAAGCTTGTTTCAGTTACTAATGTACCTTATAATGTTTTTTCATTCAAACTGAATAAGTAATCGGGCATGACAGATAATTACAAAAATACACTCAATCTTCCAAAGACAGATTTCCCTATGAAAGCCAATCTGGCGCAACGTGAACCGGAAATGGCAAAACGTTGGGAGGCCTTGGATATCTATCATCATTTGCAAACCCAGCGTGCTGAGGCGCCCGTTTTTATGTTATGTGATGGACCACCTTATGCCAATGGCGCCATCCATTTGGGACATGCTGTCAATAAAACCTTGAAAGATATTGTGCTGAAAAGCAAGTTAATGGCGGGGTATCGGGTGCCCTATGTGCCGGGTTGGGACTGTCATGGCTTGCCGATTGAATTGAATGTCGAAAAAAAAATAGGTAAAGCGGGCGATAAAGTATCGAGCAAGGCATTTCGTCAAGCTTGCCGTGATTACGCCAATTCACAGATTGAATTACAGAAAACTGCGTTTAAACGTCTGGGTATCTTTGGCGATTGGGATAATCCTTATTTAACAATGAATGCTCGCTTTGAAGCTAATATTATTCGCAGTCTGGCGACAATTATTGATAATCACCATTTGCAGCGTGGCTATAAGCCGGTTCACTGGTGTTTTAAATGCGCTTCAGCATTGGCTGAAGCGGAGGTTGAATATCGCGATAAAGAATCACCATCGATAGATGTTTGTTTTGATGTGGTGGATCGTGAAGATTTATTGAGCCGTTTTAATGGCGATTTCGACAATATCGTTGCTAACTGTGCCGTCGTTATCTGGACAACCACACCTTGGACCTTGCCAGCCAACCAGGCTGTTGCCGTGCATGAAGACGTTAACTATGTGTTACTCACATTTGATCAGCGTGTGATTATTATTGCCGAACCCTTGGTCGGCGCGGTAATGATGCGTTGCGGTATCGAAAAATATACGGTGCTTGGCCATAGTCTGGGGGAAAGACTCGTTGGCTTACAATTACATCATCCTTTTCTCGATCGACAGGTACCCGTTTTAGCCGGCGATCATGTCACTGTCGATAGTGGTACTGGTTGTGTGCATACCGCGCCAGCGCATGGTTTGGAGGATTACGCTTTAGGCATCGCCCATGATTTACCTTTGGATACGCCATTAAATGATCGCGGCTGTTTCGCCGCAGATATGCCGGAAATAGAGGGGCTACATTTAAACGCGGCGAATCCAGTCATTATTGATTTACTGCGCCAACATGATCATCTATTGCATGAAGAAAAATTATTACACAGTTATCCGCATTGCTGGCGTCATAAAACGCCATTGATCTATCGCGCGACACCACAGTGGTTTATCAGTATGGAAAAAAACCATTTGCTTGATCATGCCACCCATGAAGTTGAGCAGGTGCGATGGATACCGGAAAACGGCAAGCATCGCATGATGGCGATGTTGGAAGATAGACCAGACTGGTGTATTTCACGACAACGTACCTGGGGTGTGCCATTACCGTTATTTCTGCATAAAGACACCGATGAATTACATCCTGATACGACCGCGTTGATGGCAAAAATAGCTGATTTAGTCGCTGAAGATGGCATTGAAGCCTGGCATGACCTTGATACGCGGGCATTGCTTGGTGATGATGCCGATAACTATAAGAAATGCTCGGATGTCTTAGATGTTTGGTTTGATTCTGGTGTTATACATGCCTGTGTCTTGAAAGCCAGAAAAGAATTGGTGTTTCCGGCGGATTTATTTCTTGAAGGTTCCGATCAACATCGCGGCTGGTTTCAAACCTCTTTATTGACTTCCTGCGCCATGTATCATGTGGCACCGTATCGTCAGGTGTTAACGCATGGCTTTACTGTCGACGCTGAAGGGCGCAAGATGTCTAAATCACTAGGCAATGTGATCGCGCCGGATAAACTTATCAAAACAATGGGGGCTGATGTCTTGCGTTTATGGATAGCGTCTACCGATTATCAACGCGAGATGGTGGTATCGGAAGCGATACTCAAACACAGTAGTGAGACCTATCGTCGTATTCGCAATACCGCGCGTTTCCTGTTAGCGAATCTCAATGATTTTGCCGTGGACAAGCATTTATTGCCGCTTGATAAACTATTAGCCTTGGATCACTGGGCGATTGAACGCGCGCGACAGTTGCAAACTAACGTACAACAGGCGTATGATAACTATCAATTTCATGTATTGGTGCAAGCTATTCATCATTTCTGTTCCATCGAGATGGGGAGCTTTTATCTCGATATTATTAAAGACCGTCAATACACGGCTAAAACTGATGGTCAAGCCCGTCGTTCAGCGCAGACAGCCATGTGGCATATTATGGAAGTGCTGGTGCGATTGTTAGCGCCAATCTGCCCTTACACGGCGGATGAAATTTGGCAGCACATGTCAGGCGAACGTGAAGCGTCAGTATTTTTATCTACCTGGTATGAGTTGCCGGCGGAACAAGCGATGAGCATTTCCGCTGACAATTGGCAAACCGTGATGAATGTGCGTGACGCGGTGAATAAAGAGATTGAAAGATTACGCGCGGATAAACACCTGGGATCAAATCTTGAAGCCACGGTCACATTATACGCGGATGATGATTTAAAAGCCTGTTTAGATCAATTCAAAGATGAGTTGCGTTTTGTCTTGATTGTGTCGGAAGCACAAGTGTTGCCGTTGAACAAAGCCGAAGCGGGGCGTGTCAGTAGTGATGTCGATGGATTAACGATTAAGATCACGCCATCAAGATATCAAAAGTGCGCGCGTTGTTGGCAATATCGTCCGGATGTGGGTAGTCATGCTGATCATCCACAACTTTGTCGACGTTGTATTTGTAACTGTTTTGAACAGGGTGAGGTGCGTCATTATGCTTAGTCGCCGCCGACAGCTTTCTTGGTTGATTATATCAATCATTATTATCGCGCTTGATTTATCCAGCAAGTATTTGATTGCCAAATATCTTGATATTGATAAGCCCTATTATCTGCTACCTTTTTTGAATCTTAGTCTTGCTCATAATTCCGGCGCGGCTTTCAGTTTTCTTGGCGGTGCCGGTGGTTGGCAGCGATGGGTGTTTATTGCCATTACCGTGGTTGTCTGTGTTGTGATGCTTGTGTGGTTGTGTCGATTGTCGCGTCAACCCTTCAAATCCTTGGCCTTAGCGCTGATTATCGGCGGGGCAATCGGTAATCTTTGGAGTCGTCTCACTTTGGGTTATGTGATCGATTTTATTGATTTCCATATTCATGGCTGGCATTTTGCCACATTTAATATTGCCGATAGCGCGATTACGGTTGGTGTGATAGTATTACTGATAGTCATGTTTTTTGATCAGAGAGGGGTTAAATAGAATGCAAAAAAATGTTGAGGTGGGTAGTCGTCTAAAAATGCATGTTAAGATTATGCTTAAAGATAAATCGATCGCTCAGGATACTAAGAATGATAATATTCCCATTGAGATGATGGTGGGGGATGGTTCTTTCAGCAAAGGATTTGAGAAGCATTTATTGGGGTTAAGTGTGGGTGAAAAAAATGTGTTCATGCTGCCGCCGGAAGAAAGTTTTGGTCAACCCAATGAAGCGAATATTCATTATATCGAGCGTGATAAGTTTTCCAAAAAGAATAATGTTGAGATTGGATCCATTTTTATGTTTACGCAACCGAACGGTCAGGAATTGCCTGGTATTGTGCGTGAAATTCAGGAAGATCGGGTAAAAGTTGATTTTAATCATCCTTTGTGTGGACAGGATCTGATTTTTGAAGTGGAAATACTGGATATTGAATCGCCGGTTAAGCACTGAGAAAAAGTAATTTAAGATAGGTGAAAAGGTGACTTATGTTTGTTGATAGCCATTGTCACTTGAATATGTTGGATACAAGCGAACAAGGTGTTGACGCCTATGTTCAAGCGGCGCGTGACGCTGAGGTCGAACACATGCTCTGTGTGTCGACATCGCTGGATACCTTTCCACAAGTGTTGGACTGTGCCATGCGTTTCCCCGATGTTTCCTGCTCTTTTGGTGTGCATCCCACCGAAAAAATGACAGCGGAACCAAGCGTTGACGTATTGCTTGCCGACGCTGAAAGACCGGAAGTGGTCGCCATTGGCGAAACCGGTCTGGATTATTTTCATATTCAGGGCGATGATTTAAAATGGCAACAACAACGTTTTCGTGACCATATCGCTGTTGCCAAATCCTTAAAAAAACCCTTGATCATTCATACCCGTGACGCGCGAGAAGATACCATTGCCATCATGAAAGAAGAAAACGCCGCCGCGATTGGTGGTGTGATGCACTGTTTTACTGAAACCTTGGCGATGGCGGAACAGGCGATGGCTTTGGGATTTTATATTTCTTTTTCCGGTATAGTGACCTTTAAAAACGCGCGGGAACTTAAAGAAGTCGCTAAAAAAATTCCCGCCGATCGTTTTCTGATTGAAACGGATTCACCTTTTTTAGCGCCAGTACCCATGCGTGGTAAAGCCAATCAACCAGCTTATGTGCCACATGTCGCAGCTTGTCTTGCTGAATTGCGTCAAGAATCTGTTGATACCATTGCCCGTCAAAGTACAGAGAATTTTTATCGTTTGTTTTCTCAAATAAACAATGTTTGATTATAAAGCGTTTCTCAAAACATTAAGCACTAAGCCTGGTGTTTATCAAATGTTTGATAAACACGACAAAATACTCTATGTCGGTAAAGCTAAAAATTTAAAAAACCGCGTTTCCAGCTATTTTGTTAAAACCCATGCCAGCACTAAAACACAAGCACTGGTTAAACAAATTCATGCGATAAAAGTCATTATTACCCGAACAGAGTACGAAGCGTTAATTCTTGAAAGCCATCTAATTAAAAAATTTCATCCGCGCTATAATATTTTATTTCGAGACGATAAAAGTTATCCCTATATTTATTTATCCAGCCAGCATCAATTTCCGCGTTTCAGTTTTTATCGTGGCAGTACCCAGGGTAAAAAAGGAAAATTTTTTGGACCTTATCCGTCAACCACCGCGGTCCATCAGACCTTACAGCTGATACAGAAAATTTTTAAGATACGTCAATGTCGTGACACATTTTTCAAAAACCGTCAGCGTCCTTGTTTGCAATATCAGATTAAACGCTGTTCCGCGCCCTGTGTCAATTATATTGCCGCTGCGGATTATCAAAAAGATGTCGACCACGCGCAGTTGTTATTAACCGGTAAGAATGAACAAATTATAAATGACTTATTAAAAAAAATGCGGCAGGCCTCTGATCAGCAACATTATGAACTGGCAATGAAATACCGCGATCAAATTGCTGATTTGCGTAAACTGCAAGCAAGTCAACATGTGGCAACGGATGTTGGTGATGTCGATGTAATCGCGTTAGTCAGTAAGGCCAACATAAGCTGTGTGCAATTGTTGTTAATTCGTGCCGGTCATATTATCGGCAAACAGAATTTTTTCCCCCAGTTGCCAAAAAATAGTGAAACGCAAGATATATTGCCTCACTTTTTATCGCATTATTATTTGGATAATGACCATCAATTGCCCAAGGAAATTCTAGTTTCCCAGGCGTTAGATGATGCCGCTTTGCTGGCTCAAAGCATACAGCATAAAACCGGTAAGATGATAAAAATAAGTTGTCCGCGGCGTGGTGCTAAATTGAATTTAATTCAAATGGCGACATTAAACGCCAAAGACAGTTTAAATACCCGTTTATTATCGCGCGCGACATTGCTCAAGCAATTGGAAGCTATTCAAGATATACTGGGTTTAACCCAAACACCACAACGGATTGAATGTTTTGATATTAGTCATACCCAAGGCGAACAGACTGTCGCCTCCTGTGTGGTCTTTGGCGCAGCCGGGCCGATTAAAAAAGATTATCGGCGTTTTAATATTCAAGGTATTACCCCAGGAGATGATTATGCCGCCATCTATCAAGCGGTGTTGCGTCATTATAAAAAACTTAGACTGCAAGAAGCGGTGCTGCCGGATGTGGTCATTATTGATGGTGGGCGCAACCAGTTAAAACAGGCAATGAACGCCTTGGAAGAATTACAGATTGATGATATCGCCTTATTAGGCATTGCCAAGGGCAAAACCCGTAAGGTTGGTTTTGAGCAGATTTTTTTAGCGGGAAAGACACGCCCGCTGGATTTTATGCCGGAGAATATCGGTATTCGACTATTGTTGCAGGCACGCGATGAAGCGCATCGGTTCGCGATTTCCGGCCATCGCCATCAACGTGACAATAAGCGAAAACACTCCGTATTGGAATTAGTGCCGGGTGTGGGTGAAAAACGACGGCAGAAATTACTGCAATTCTTTGCCGGTATTCAAGGGGTTAAAGAGGCTAGTATTGAAGATTTGGCGCGAGTGCCCGGTATTGATAAAAAGCTTGCTGGTAAAATCTATCAACAATTTCATGGTTAAACCTCACCCTTCGACTCTTCGACCCTTCGACAGGCTCAGGGCAAGCAGGCTCAGGGACCGTCCTTTGAACGTCTTTAAGGCATAGATGGCTGAGCTTGTCGAAGCCCAAACCTGCTTTCGAAAAACCTGCTATGCCCTTCGATGAATTCAGGGCCCGCCCTTTGAACGTCTTTAAGGCAT